>CAXTJY010000171.1:0-7684 GCA_964244395.1 uncultured Rhodovarius sp. | reverse complement strand
CACGCGCCGCAACCTGACCGGCGCCATCAACGCCGTATTCGAGGGTGCCGGCCTGCGGATCGTGGCGCAAAAGCGCATCCAGATGACCAAGGCCCAGGCCGAGAGCTTCTACGGCGTGCACCGTGAGCGCGGCTTCTTCAATGACCTGGTGGGCTTCATGATCTCCGGCCCCGTCGTCGTGCAGGTGCTGGAAGGCGATAACGCCGTGCAGGCGCATCGCGACCTGATGGGCGCCACCAACCCGGCCAATGCCGCCGAGGGCACGGTGCGGAAACTGTTCGCCGAGAGCATCGAGGCCAACAGCGTGCACGGCTCCGACAGTGCCGAGAACGCCGCGATGGAAATCGCCTACTTCTTCTCCGGCTCCGAGATCGTCGGGTAGGCCTGCTTCCCGGCCGCTTCCATGCGGTCGAGGACGCCCAGCGCGAAGGCGCCCAGCACGAACATGCCATGGATCGCCATGGCCCAGGCCAGCTCCCGGTCGGTCCGCTCGCCCACTTCCAGGAACAGCTGCAGCAGGTGGATCGAGCTGATCGCCACGATGGCCAGCGCCAGCTTCAGCTTCAGGTTGCCCGGGTTCAGCTTGCGCACCCACGCCGCGCGGCTGGGGTCCACCCCCTCCGCCAGAGGCGAGACCAGGCTGTCATGGCTGGAGATCAACACCATGGCGCCCAGGCTGGCGACCAGCACGCTGTCCACCAGATAGAGCATGCTGAGCAGCAACTGGGTGTCGGATGCGCCGGCGAAGGTCTTTTCGGCAAAGCTCCACAGCTTGGCCAGGAAACCCACCGCGTAGATCATCAGCGCGGCCACCAGGCCCAGCAGGAACACCACCAGCAGGTAGCGGCTGCCGAGGATGACGCGGTCGATCAGGCTTTGCATGGCCAAGGCTTTGGCATGGCGGGCGGCGCACTCCAAGCCTGATGGCGTGACCGGGCGCCCCGGCCATGCGATATTTCGTGCCATGAGCATCCAGCGACTCGCCCCTGAAACCCGCTTGTCCGGCGCCGTCGCCCATGCCGGCGTATTGTACCTGGCCGGGCAGGTGGCGGACGACACCAGCCTGGACGTGGAGGGCCAGACCGCGGACGTTTTGGCGCAGATCGACGCACTGCTGGCGCAGGTGGGCAGCGGCAAGCGGCACCTGCTCAGCGTCACCATCATCCTGGCCGACATCACTGATGCACCGGCGATGAACCGTGCCTGGGACCGCTGGCTGGACATCGCGAACAAGCCGGCACGGATGACCATCCAGGCGCCGCTGGTCGATCCAACCTGGAAGGTCGAGATCACTGGCATCGCCGCCATCCCCGGCCCGGCGCCGGTGTTTCCGCAAGCCAGCAACAATGGTGCGTAGGCATCCCGCGCGGCAGAAGGCACCGGGAGCCTGAATGCCCAGCTCGGACCGCACCATCCGCCGGCACCGGCGCACCGCCTATCGCTCCGGCGCGATGACGCTGGGGCTGATGCTGCTGGTGGCGGCCGCGGTGGGCGACCAGGGCTGGCTGTTCTCGGTGGCCGCGCTGGTCGTGGCCGGGCTGGCGATGGGCGGGCTGTACCTGGTGTTCCCCTACGGCCCGCTTTTCGGCCTCGGCGTGGCGAACGGGCTGGCCGTCTACATGTGCCTGCACGTCGTCATCGGCCGCTCGGCCTTCCCGGACGTCTTCCATTGGGTGATGCCGCTGGGCTTCCTTATGCCGGTAGCCAGCTTCGTCGGCGTCTGCTGGCTCAGGCGGCGCGAATTGGCGGAGCTCGCCTCCGAAGGGCTGGACGAGGCCGACATCGCGCATCTGCCGCGTTTCCTGCGCTGGCTGGCCTTGTGCGGGCTCGTCGGCGTGGTCGCGCTTGCCTCGCCAATCAATCGCCTGCCCGCGCTGGAACAATCCGTCGTGCTGCTGTGCGCCATGGCGGTGATCTCGGCGATCTCCGTCGTGGCGGTGCGCGATGTGGTGCGGCTTTTGGTCGATATCGCCGCCATCCTGACCCTGGTCAGCAAGCGGCTGCAATTCCTGGCGGTGCCCATGGCCACCTATGTCAGCCTGTTCGCGCTGGTGGCGGTGGCGTTCGGTTGCTTCTACCGCATCGCCGACGCGCTGAGCCAGGCGCCGCTGTTCCAGAAGCTGGGCCAGATGGGCCGACTCGATTTTTCCGAGGCGCTGCATTTCTCAGTCGTGACGCTGGCGACGGTGGGGTATGGCGACATCCTGCCGATCGACGACGGCATCCGTATCCTGGCCGCGATCCAGATGCTGATGGGGCAGTTGCTGCTGCTCTTCGGCTTTTCCGAGATCATGCGCAGCCGGGCGCGGCCGTTGGGCGACTGACGCTCAGATCTCCCCGACATAGCCGTCGCGCTGCGGGTCCGCGCCACCTTCCAGCATGCCATCCCACATAGTGATGCCGTGTACAGCGGCGAAGGCGAAGGAGACCGGGCTACGCTTCACCACCTCCCCCCGCGCTTCCAGCTCGCGCTGCACCGCACGGGGGATGCGGTTGGAAATGTCGATGGCGTCGGTGGTGGCGGAGAAGCGCGGCGCGCTCACCGCCTCCTGCATGCTCATGCCCCAATCCAGCAGGTTGACCAGCGCCTGTGCCACGGCGATGCCGATCCAGGCTCCACCCGGCGCGCCCAGCGTCGCCACCGCTCGCGGCCCGTCGAATACGATGGTCGGCGTCATCGAGGAATAGCGCCGCTTGCCGGGCGCGATGGATCCGGCCCGCCCCGGCCGCGGGTCGCACCAGTTCATCGCGCCGTTCAGCATGAAGCCCGTGCCGGGCGGGATGACGCCGGAGGGCACGCCCAGCGTGTGCGTCAGGCTCACCACCATGCCATCGGCATCGACGCAGGAAATGGTGGTGGTGTCGCGCGGCTCCGGCGCACGGGAAAGGCTGGTGCGCTCGCCGGCGCGGATGCGGGCGGCAGCGGCGTCGGCATAGGCATCGCTCAGCAACATGTCGAGCGGCGGGGTGACGAAGTCCGGGTCGCCGATATGCTCGTCCTTGTCCCGCCCCGCGATGCGCATGGCCTCGCTGATCACCGCCACGTATTCGGCCGAGTTGTGGCCCATGCCGACGAGGTCGAAGCGCTCCAGGATGCGGAGCAGCTCGGCCACGAAGATGCCGCCGGCAGGCGGGGGCGGCACGGCGATGCGCCAGCCACGATAATCGATCTCGAGCGGCGCCACCCGGCGGGCGCGGAAGCCGGCGAGGTCATCTTGCGTCAGCAGCCCGCCCTGCGCGGCCATGTCACGGGCGATGACGGCGGCGATGTCGCCGCGATAGAAGGCCGTTGCACCATCGCGGGCGATGCAGTCCAGCGTGTCCGCCAGCGCCGGGTTCACCACCGAATCGCCCAGCCGCTTTGGCGTGCCGTCCGGCCGGCAGTACAGCGCGCGCCCCTCCGCGGTGAAGGCCAGCTTGCGCTGGTAGGGCAGGCGGCCATAGCCGGCCTCATCCAGATGGAACATCGAGGCGACATGCGGGCGCACCAGCCACCCCTGTCGAGCCACCGCAACGGCCGGTTGGAACAGTTGCGACCACGGCAGCCGGCCACCCTCGCCATGCGCGGCCGACAGCGCGGCCAGGATGCCCGGCGTGGTGACGGCCTGGTGGCCCAGCTCATTGGCGTGGTCGGCCAGCACGTAGCCGTAGCCGTCGCTGCACTCGCCGCGATACCGGCTGAGGAACATGTCGGGCGTGGCGGCCGCCGGGCAGGTGGAGAGCCCATCCCAGATGGCATGCAGGCCGCTTGAGGGGTAGTGAACATGCAGCACGCCGAGGCCGCCCAGGCCGCACATCATGGGGTCCACGACCCCTTGCGCCAAAGCACAGCCAATCACCGCATCGATCGCATTGCCGCCCTCACGAAGGATTGAGGCGCCGGCCTCGACCGCTTCAGGCTGCGGCGCCACCAGCATCGCATGTGGTTTTGGCAGGCGTCGGGCTGGGCGCATCGGGATCCTCCTGCCGCATCATGCCCTTCGCACGGCGCGCGGCAACGCATTTACGGGGTCCCGCGTTGGTGAAGGTGCTTGGCGGGCGGCCGAACCGCCTGTTACGCTTTGTCATCGGCGGCCAACCGCCAGCAAGGAAACGGAGAACACCATGCGTCGCATGCTGGCGGCTATCGCCATTTTGATGGGTTTGGGCGCGATGGCGCCGGCCGTTGCCCAAAACCGGTTTTACGTGGCCAACAATTCCGGGACCCAGATCAACGAGATCTACGTCTCCTCCTCGCGCGTGCAACAATGGGGCCCGGACGTGCTGGGCTCCAGCGTGCTGCCCGCCGGTAATCAGGTCTATATCACGCCGACCTTCTCGGACTGCGTGCTGGACGTGCGGGTCGTCTATATCGGCGGCCGGGAGGAATCGCGGATGGGCGTGAATGCCTGCTCGCTGAACCGGATCGTCTTCGGCGGCGGCGGCGCGGTGGGCATCCAGCAAGCGCCCGGCGCCGGCGCCGGCGCGGTGGTGGGCGGCGGGCCGGGCGGGCGTGTCATCAGCTCCGGCAATCCGTCATTCATGTTCATCAACGGCACCGGAACCACGATCCGGGAAATCTACTCATCGATGAGCACGCAAGGCGGTTGGGGGCAGGACCGGCTGGGGGCCAACGTGCTGAACCCCGGCGGGCAGATCAGTATTGGCCTACCGCAGGGGCTGGGGTGCAACACCGACATCCGGGTGGTGTATATGAATGGAGCTTCCGCCGAGCGGCGCGGAATCGAGACCTGCTCGATCGGCAGCCTTACCTGGCGCTGAGGCGCTCGGCCGCAGCCCAGGCAAGAAGCCCGGGCAAGTAAAGAACCAGGTCGCGGAAGCGACGGGTCAAGGCGAGGGCTGCCCCCATGCTGGGGTCGAGCCCAGCCAGCACGGCAAGGCCGACGAAGCCGGCCTCCTGCACACCAAGCGCGCCTGGGACGATGAAGGCGGCCGAGGCGAGGGCCTGGATCAGCGCCTCGATCATCAGCGCGTCGGCCGCAGAGATGGGGGTGCCCAGCGCCTGGCAGGCCACCCAGATTTCCAGCCCGCCGGCCAGCCAGGCGGCGAATTGCCAAGCGGTGCAGGCCAGCAAGGCGCGGGGCCTTGCCCAAAGCCGGCGCATGTAGGTGTCGAGTCGCCTGGCCCCTTCGGCCAGGCCAGCCAGCCGGTCGCGTGCCAGATTGTTCAGCACGCCGATGACACGGCTGATGAGCCCCATGCGCAGCGCCAGGATGAATCCGCCAGCGCAACCGGCACCCAGCAGCAGGCCGCCGAGCAGCGCACCCCAGCCCATGCCGGCGCCGCCCCGTGCCAGCAAAGCCACCCCCAGCAAGGCGAAAAGCAGTTGCGAAACCAGGGAGAGCGCCACATCCGCGATGAGGCCCCCGGCAGCAGGGGCGGCTCGCACGCCCTGCCGTCGCAGCAGCCGGTAGCAGACGAGTTCGCCGCCGACCCGGCCCACCGGGAGCAAGGCATTCACCGCTTCGCGAATCCAGACCTGAAAGACCATGCCGGCAAGGGCCGGGCGACCGTGGCCCGGCATCAGCATGGACCATGCCTGTGCGTTCAGGATCATGGCGGGGAGGTGCGACAGCGCGGTCAGCAGCAGGCCGAACAGTCCCGCGCTGGCCAGTAAGCCGCCCACCGCCTCGACATCCTGCTGCCACACCACCCAGCAGGCGATGCCGAAGCCCAGCAGGGCGAGGGCCAGGCCGATACGGCTCATGCCCGGGCGACCTCATTGCGGTCGTCGCGCAACAGCATCGCCCTGTATCCGCCGCATGGAATGCTGGCGACCGCCTCGATCACGCGCGGGTCCGCGAGCGCCGCCAGCTCGTCCGTATAGCGATAGCCCTGGGCGCCGCCGGGGACGTCGTTGCGGGTGGCGGGATGAAAGTAGAATTCCGTGACCCCGGGCGGCAGCATAGCCAGGGCCTGCAGCACCCGATCGGCGGTAAAGGCGCCGGACCAACGCAGGCCGACGACGCGGTCCGGCGCGGGCAGGCCATGGCGACGCAGCACGCGGCACCATAGGTTCTGGATGGCGGAACCACCGACCTCGTAGGGAATGCGCATGGCCGGGAAGCCAGGCGCCCGGGCGGCCAGCGCGAAAATCATGGGGTGCAGGTGGTAGTGCTTATGCGCGTTGATGTGGTCAGGTGTCAGCCCGGTTTCGGCAAACTGGGCGACCTGCGCGTCGATCTCAGCCCGCAGCTCGGCCCGCGCGGCACGGGACGTCGCCAGTATCAGGCCCAAGCCGGCCATATCGTCACGAAAACGGCCATTGCGTTGAGTAAGGGCTGGGATTCGGGACGCGGGAAGAACCGGAACGCCGTCGGTCAGCACCAGATGCAAGCCGACGGCAAGAGTGGGCTGGCGTCGGGCAACAGCGACGGCCTCATCATGCCCAGGGCTGCCGACCATGAGAGAAGCGGCGGTGAGAACCCCAGAGAGATGAGCCTGCTCCACGGCCTCATTGACGCTGGCGTGCAGACCGAAGTCATCGGCGTTGAAGATAAGGCGGCGGTCCACCCCCTACCTCACAGCCAGGCGTGACCTAGCCACCTCCCCACCGCGGACGTTCGCCTTGCGCAGAGCGCCTAAGCCGCCGCCTTCCGCTCCCGCAGGAAACGGAAGAACTCCACCCCCTCGCGCAACCTGCGCACCAGCATCTGCCGGTCGCGCACCATCTCATTGCAGATCGAGGCAATCTTCGGCGCCCGGAAGTAGAATTTGCGGTAGAACTGCTCAACCGAGGTGAAGATCTCGGTATGCGCCAGGTGCGGATAGGCCAGCGGCGCGATCTGCACGCCATGCGCATCCACGTACTCCGTGTTCGCCGTGTCCAGCCAGCCTTCCTTCGCTGCCTGGTTCCACAGGAACGTGCCGGGGTAGGGCGCCGCCAGCGACACCTGGATGGTGTGCGGGTTGGTCTCTATGGCGAATTTGATCGTCTCCTGGATCGTCTCGGTCGTCTCGCCCGGCAGCCCCAGGATGAAGGTGCCGTGGATCTTGATGCCGAGCTCGTGGCAGTCCTTGGTGAACTGCTTGGCGACGTCGATCCGCATGCCCTTCTTGATGTTGACCAGGATCTGCTGGTTGCCGGTCTCGTAGCCGACCAGCAGCAGCCGCAGCCCGTTCTCCGCCATCACCTTCAGCGAGGCGTAGGGCACGTTCGCCTTGGCGTTGCAGCTCCAGGTCACGCCCAGCTTCCCGAGTTCCTTCGCGATGGCCTCGGCGCGGGGCAGGTCGTCGGTGAAGGTGTCGTCGTCGAAGAACAGCTCCTTCATCTCGGGGAAGGCCTGAAGGATGTATTTCACCTCCTCGATGACGTGCCCGACCGACCGGGTGCGATAGCGGTGCCCGCCCACGGTCTGCGGCCACAGGCAGAAGGTGCAGCGGCTCTTGCAGCCGCGCCCGGTGTAGAACGAGACGTAGGGGTGCTTCAGATAGCCGATGAAATACTTCTTCCAGTCCAGGTCGCGCTTATAAACCTCGGAGACGAAGGGCAGTTCGTCCATGTTCTCCAGCATCGCGCGGTCGGGGTTGTGCACCAGCACGCCGGAGGGATTGCGCCAGCTCAGGCCGGGGATGGCGCCCATGTCCATGCCCGACGCCACGTCCTTCACCGTGAAGTCGAACTCGTTGCGCGCCACCCAATCCACCACCGGGGCGTCGCGCAATGATTCCTCGCTCTGCACCG
>CAXTJY010000170.1:7102-7691 GCA_964244395.1 uncultured Rhodovarius sp. | reverse complement strand
GCCTGCATGATGGGCACCGCCACGGACCCGGTATGCGGCCATGGCCCGCCGCCGGCGCGCAGCGCGTAGCCGCGCCGCCGGGTCTCGGCCAGCATCCGCGCCGTCGGCCCGGCGCCCAGCATGGCCAGCAATGCCTGTCGCTCCGTGGCCGGCGCGAAGGCCAGCCAGGCCTGCCCCAGCGAGCTGTCCAGCACCGGCAGGGCGCGCCCCAGCATCGCCCGGTCGATGGAGAATGGCGCCACCTTGTGGGTGGTGGCGCGGATGACCATCGCCGTGCCTTCCAGCGTCGCCACGTCGCAAGGCCAGCGGATGCGGGCGGTCAGCGCGTGCAGGGCGGGGGCGGCGATGTCGGTGATCCAGGCATCGTCCTCGAACCCGTCCGACAGCCCTCGCACCGCGAGGCGCAGCGACCAGCGCTCGTCGGCCGCCGCGACGTAGCCAGCGTCGCGCAGCGTCTCCAGCACCCGATAGACGGTGGGACGCGGCACGCCGGTCTCGGCCGCCAGGGTTGCGGCAGTGGCGTCGCCCAGGCGGTTCAGCGCCGCCAGCACGTCGAGCCCGCGCGCCAGGGCGCGGATGGGTTTGATCG
>CAXTJY010000170.1:1904-7092 GCA_964244395.1 uncultured Rhodovarius sp. | reverse complement strand
TTTCGGCCGCATGTTCACCTGGTGGACAGCTTCGCCAAAAGCTTTGCGCCTGAAGAAGGGCCGCTGCAATGTCCGCCTCGCGGCGCTGGACGTGGCGGGATGAGGAGAGAATGCGCCGTCGCATCAATGCCTGGCGTGGGGAAGGAATGAATGCACGACGTCGCCATCATCGGCTACGGCCCGGTCGGCGCCACCCTGGCCAACATGCTGGGCGCGCGCGGCCTCGATGTTGTCGTGCTGGAGCGCGAGGCCGCCGCCTACCACCTGCCGCGTGCCGTGCATTTCGACGATGAGGTCATGCGCGTGTTCCAGGGCATCAGCCTGGCCGACGCCATCGCGCCCGGCCTGATCGTCTCCCCTGGCATGCGCTTCGTGGACCGGGACGGCGGGCTGCTGCTGGACTGGTCGCGCCCCACCGGCATCGGGCCACAGGGCTGGCACGCCTCCTACCGCTTCCACCAGCCGGCGCTGGAGAATGTGCTGCGGCAGGGCGTGGACCGCTATCCCAACGTGGCGGTGCGGCCGCGCACCGCCGTAAAGGCAATCACTCAGGACGAGGCCGGCGTTACGCTCGAAACGAGCGCCGGGCCGCTTCGCGCCAAGCACGTTGTCGGCTGCGACGGGGCCAACTCATTAACCCGGCAGACGATATGGGCTGCCTCCGGCGAGGGCTCCGACAGCTGGCACGACCTCGGCTTCGACGAGCGCTGGCTCGTCGTCGACCTCATCCTGACGCGTCCCCGCCCCGACCTCGGCGACCACAGCGTGCAGTATTGCGACCCCGCGCGCCCCGCCACCTATGTGCGCGGCGTAGGCGAGCGGCGGCGTTGGGAGATCACCCTGAAGGACGGCGAGGCGCCCACCGACCCCTGGCCACTGCTGGCGCGCTGGATCACGCCGGACGACGCCACGCTCGAACGCGCCGCCATCTACACCTTTCGCTCCACCGTGGCGCGGCGCTGGCGCGACCGGCGGTTGTTCATCGCCGGCGACGCCGCGCATCTCACGCCGCCCTTCATGGGCCAGGGGCTGTGCGCCGGCATCCGCGACGTGGCCAATCTCGGCTGGAAGCTGGCGGATGGCGAGGATGCCCTGCTGGAATCTTACCAGGCGGAGCGCGCCCCACACGCCCAGGCCTATATCGAGACGGCGGTGCGGCTGGGCGGGCTGATCAACACCCGCGCCATGGCGCTGGCGCTCGGCGAGGCGCCGGAAGGTCCGGTGAAGATGGACAGCATCGCGCCGGCGCTGGGCGGCTTCACCGCACCTCTTGGCCGCCCCGCGCCGCAGCCGCGGCTGGCGGACGGCACCCGGCTGGACGACCGCGTGGGGCCGCGCTTCGCAGTGCTGCTGCGGACCGATGACGCGCATGACACCGCGTTGGACGGGCGTGGCGCCGTTCTCGTTTCCGACCCGGCGTTAGACCCTTATCTTCGTGCCAACCGCGCCATCGCCGCGCTGATGCGGCCGGACCGCCAGGTCACCGCCTTCGCCCGCACCCCCGCCGAACTCGCAACCCTGTTCTGAGGCCCGCCCCATGATCCTCTCCCTCGGCTATATCGGCATCCGCGCCACCCAACCGGACGACTGGCCGCATTTCGCCGAAAAGCTGCTCGGCATGCAGCAGGTCGATGCCGGCGGCGGCTCGCGGCTGTTCCGTATGGATGACCGCAAGCAGCGCCTCATCGTCACGCCGCAGGACAGCGATGGGCTGCAGTTCCTGGGCTGGGAGGTGGACGAGCTCGACGCCACCATCGCCGATCTGGAATCCAAGGGCGTCAACGTGCAGCGCGGCCACGCGGCCGAGCGGCACGTCACCGAGATGGCCTTCTTCCACGACCCCGCCGGCAACCGGCACGAGATCTTCACCGGCGCGCACGAGGCGGAGGCGCCCTTCAACCCTGGCCGGCCCATTTCCGGCTTCCGCACCGGCACGTTGGGCATGGGGCATGCGGTGCTGCATGTGGCGGACGCCCCTGCGTTGCTGCCGTTTTACCGCGACACCCTGGGCTTCTCGATCACCGATTTCGGGCTGACGCCGTATCCGCTGTACTTCTTCCACGTGAATGGCCGGCACCATTCCTTCGCCATGGTCGGCTCGGGCCGCGCCGGCCTGCACCATTTCATGGTGGAACTCGGCTGCCTCGACGATGTCGGTCAGGGTTACGACCTGGCCAATCTGCAGGAGGACCGCGTCGCCTTCACCCTGGGCCGGCACACCAACGACCACATGACCAGCTTCTACGTGAACACCCCCTCCGGCTTCTTCGTCGAGTATGGCTGGGGCGGGCGGGTGATCGACGAGGCTGCCTGGCAGCCCTACGAGACCTTCGATGGCCCATCCTTCTGGGGCCATGAGCGGTTGCACATGCCGCCCGAGATGCGCGGCAAGCTGCGCGACATGCGGCTGGACGCCGCGGCGCGCGGGCTGCGCGCGCCGGTCTATGTCGCGGACTGCCCGTGGTTCACCAGCGCGTTGGCGACGCACTGAGCGTTCGTGGCCGGGCTCAACCCGGCCATCTGTTCACCACTGAAGAACAAGCAAAAAATCGGCGAAACCCCGCCGCCACAAGAAGAAGGAAACCCCATGAACCGTCGCACCCTGCTGGCCGCCTCCCTGGCCACCCCGGCCATCGCCCAGGACATCCCCGGCCGCACCATCACCCTGGTGATCCCGTTCTCCACTGGCACCGTCATCGACATCATGGCCCGCGCCTTCGCCGAGCCGTTCCGCCAGGCGCTTGGCGGCGGCTACAACGTCGTCGTGCTGAATCGTGAGGGGGCGGGCGGGGCCATCGCCGCCGGGGCCATCGCCGCGGCGCGGCCGGATGGCGCGACCATCGGCTTCGGCCCCAGCGGGATGATGACGACGCAGCCCTTCATGGTGCCTTCCCTCGCCTACCGCCTGGAGAATTTCGAGCCGCTCTGCCAGACGTTCGAGAACATCTTCGCCCTCGCCGTGCCCGCCAATTCTCCGCACCAGACCCTGGCGGCCTTTCTCGAAGCCGCCCGCCGCGCGCCGGAGACGCTGAGTTTCGGCCATGCCGGCAACGGCACCGTCGGCCACCTGATCGCCCGGCAGCTCGAGCTCATGGCCGGCGTGCGGCTGACCGACGTGGCTTACCGCGCCGGTGGCCAGATGATGATCGATGCCCAGTCCGGCACGCTTAACATGGCCATCACCACCTGGGCCACGCTCAAGGAAAGCGGCCTGCGCGTGCTGGCGGTGGCGGCCGATGCGCGCGAGCCCACCATCCCCGCGCCCACCCTGGCCGAACTGGGCTTTCCGGTAAGCTGGCGCGGCTTCGGCGGGCTGTGGGGACCGCGCGGCCTGCCCCGCGCGGTCGCCGCGCGCATCGAGGCCGCCTGTGCCGAGGCGACGAATTCCGCCGGCCACCGGCAGGTGATGGACAGCACCAGCCAGGTCGTCGCCTACTTAGGCGCCGAGGCCTTCTCGGCCCGGCTGCAGGCAGAGCAGCGCGAGGCCGGGGACCTGCTGGCCCGGCTGGGGCTCATTCCGCGTTGATGTCGGGCGGGGCGCGCGGGTTTTGACCCCCGTCATGGCCTGCCGCCGATCCGGCCGCCTTTACCCCGTCAAGCGCAGCTACTCCCGATGGGGCGACCGCGGCCGGCCTGGCGGCGGCCGTGCGGAGGGCATGCTGCCCGGCATGTCGCATCTCACCGCGCCGGCTGCCCGGTTTTGCGGCGCGGTTGGTTTCCCCACACGCTCCGTGCTCGCCATCGCCGCTGGCGGGCGGTTGTCCCGAGCCTTAGGCTAGCCGCGGATCGAAGGAGGCCGGCCGTGCGGGGTTCCACGCTGCAATTTGGGCGGGTGATGGCGTCGCTGGCGGGCGTACTGGCCATCTGGTGGGCGGCGACAGCGCTGGCCGGGCTTAACCCGGTGCTGCTGCCGGGGCCCGCCCAGGTCTGGGGCTCCTTTCGCGAGCTGCTGGAGGACGGCACGCTGCTGTCCGACATGCGCATCTCGCTCGGCCGTGCCGCCATCGGCTTTTCGATCGGCGCCAGCCTGGGCGTGCTGGTTGGGCTGCTGACCGCCCGAACCCGGCTGATCGGCTACGCCATCACCCCGCTGCTCAGCCTGCTGCGCCCCATCCCGGCCATCGCGCTGGTGCCGCTGGCCATCGTCTGGTTCGGCATCGGCGAGGGCTCGAAGTATTTCGTCATCGCCTACACCGTCTTCCTGGCGGTGTGGCTGAACACCCACCACGGCGCCTCACAGGTGGCGCAAACCTACATCCGCGCTTCACGTTGCCTGGGCGCGGGCAGGGCGCGGGAGTTCTTCGAAGTGGTGGTGCCCGCCGCCGCGCCGCATATCGTGGCGGGCTTGCGCATCGGCGCGGCGCTGGCCTTCCTCTCCCTCGTCGCCGCCGAGCTGTCCGGTGCCTCCGCCGGCATCGGCTTCCGCATCCAGGAAGCGCGGCAGTTCATGCAGACCGAGGTGATGTTCGTGAATCTCATCCTGCTGGGCGTGCTGGGGGCGCTGCTGGACGCGCTGTTCGTCGCCATCGCTCACCGGCTGGTGCATTGGGAACAAATGTGAGCCCGCATCGAGCGCAGCCATGACCGGCCGGGTCGAAGCCCGGGGCGCCGGCATCCGTTTCAAGGCCAGGGGGCTAGCAGATGCCGGGTGGGTGCAGGCGCTGGCGCCGACCGACCTGGTGCTGGAGCCAGGTTCCTTCACCGCGCTGATCGGACCATCCGGCTGTGGCAAATCCACTTTGCTCAACGCCATCGGCGGCTTCGCCGACCTCGCCAGCGGCACGCTCACCGTCGACGGCCGCCCCGTGCGCGGCCCAAGCCCGCAGGTCGGCGTGGTCTTCCAGCAATATGCTCTGTTCCCCTGGTTCACCGCCCGAGGCAATGTCGAATTCGCGCTGAAGCGGCTGCGGCTGGGGCGGGAAGCGCAGCGCGCCGCCGCCGAGGCATCGCTGGCCGAGGTCGGCCTCGCTGGTCGCGGCGAGAACTTCCCGGGCCAGCTCAGCGGCGGCATGAAGCAGCGCGTCGCGCTGGCCCGCACCCTGGCCGCGCAGCCCAGCGTGCTGCTGATGGACGAGCCCTTCGGCGCGCTGGACGCGCAGACCCGCGCCTCGATGCACGAACTGCTGCTGGGCGTTTGGGAGAAGCGGCGCACCACCGTCCTCTTCGTCACCCATGACGTGGACGAGGC
>CAXTJY010000170.1:980-1894 GCA_964244395.1 uncultured Rhodovarius sp. | reverse complement strand
GCGCGCGGTGGACAAGGTGGGGCCGGAATACGTCGCCCAACGCAACCGCATCATCGGCTTGCTGCGCCACGCGCAGCCCGCCGAACCTGAAGGAGTCGAGCCATGAACCTTACTCGCCGCGCGCTCCCGGTGCTGCTCGCTGCCCCCGCTCTCGCGCAGGACCGCCCCATCCGCATCGGCGGCGGCCTGTCGTCCGAGGCGCCGCAATACGCCGTGGCGCTGGACCGCGGCATGTTCCGCGAGGCTGGCCTTACGCCCGCCGTGACCAACTTCCCCACCGGGCGCGAGGCCTTCGAGGCGCTGGTCGGCGGCCAGCTCGACGTGGCGCTGATGGCGGAATTCCCCGCCGTGGTCGGCGCGCTGCGGGCGCAGCGCTTTGGCGTGCTGGCGGTGCTGACGCGCTATACCGCCAGCCGCATCATCGTGAAGCGGAAGCCGGGCATCGAGGCCCGCATGGCGGCGCTGGCCGGCAAGAAAGTCGGTGTTACCGTTGGCACCAACACCCACTTCATGCTGGTGGGCGAGTTGGCGGCTGCGGGGGTGACGGTCGAGGTCGTGAATGTTGGCCCGGCCGACCTGATCCCCACACTGGTGCGCGGCGACATCGATGCGGCGGTGACGTTCCCCAGCTTCTATGCCGGCGCGCGGCGGGCGCTCGGGGCGGACTACCTGGAAATCCGCACCAGCGGCTACGAGCCGACCTATCTGGTCGCTGCGTCCGAGGCCTTTATCCGCGAGGGCGATGGTGCGCGCCGCTTCCTCACAGCGCTGATCCGTGCCGAGGCGATGATGGAAGCGGACCCGGTGGCGGCCCAGGCGGCCACGGCCCGGGTCGCCGGCCGCTCGCAAAGCGCCGAGGCGATCCGCGATTCCTGGGCGGATTACCGGCACAAGGTCACGCTGGATGACGCGCT
>CAXTJY010000170.1:0-970 GCA_964244395.1 uncultured Rhodovarius sp. | reverse complement strand
ACGCGCTGGTGTCGCTGATGCAGCGGCAGGGCGCCTGGCTGGTGGAGCGTGGCGCAGTGCGGGGCGAAGCCGGCGCTGCGGTGATGCGCGCCGCTGTGGCCGACGCGCCGCTGCGGGCGGTGGCGGCGGATCGGGTGGCGCTGGCGTGAGGCCGTGAGCCTGTTGCGGCCGCGGGTCGGCCATGAGGGCTTAGGAAGGCCATGAACCCCGCCGACCTCGCTGCCAGCCGATACATGCTGCGCCCCGGCCAGACCTGGCTGCCGGACGGCCTCGCCCCCGGCCTTTCCATTCTGGTCGAACACGGCCGCTTCGCCGCCATCGGTCCCGACATCGCCGCCGACGCACCGGTGCTGGAGCTGCCGACCCACGCCCTGCTGCCCGGCTTCATCGACACCCACCACCACCTCACCCAAAGCTTCGGTAAGTCGCTGGCCTTCGGCGAGCCGTCCGAAATCTTCCGTCGCATCTGGGTGCCGATGGAGGCGCATCTGGATGAGGAGACGGTGTTCCTCTCGGCCAAGCTGGCGGCGTTGGAGGCGTTGCGCGGTGGCTTCACCACCGTGGTCGATGCCGGTACCCGCAACGAGGGCGGCGCCGACATCATCGCCCGCGCCACCCGCGAGGCCGGGCTGCGCTGCGTGCTGGGCCTGATCTGCAACGACCTGGGCGCCGAGCCGGCGCCGATTATCGCCGCCGCCGAAAGGCACCTTGCCCGCGCCACCGGCATGGGTCAGCCACAGCCCCACGGCCGACCACAAGCCCTTCACCGCCGTCTCGCCCATGATGGGGTAGCCGTCGGTGGTGAAGGCAAACATGCCGTTGAATTCACTGGCAAGCTGGGTGTGCTTGAGCGCGGGCATCAGCTCCACACTGCTGTTCCAGCCTTCGACGAAATGCTCCGGCGTGAAGGGCAGCTTGGCGGTTTTGCCGAGGTCCTTTGGATCCACCATCAGCGGCGCATGCTGGTAAC
>CAXTJY010000169.1:0-7744 GCA_964244395.1 uncultured Rhodovarius sp. | reverse complement strand
GCGGGCCACCATCTCCAGCAGCGCCTCGCGGTTGTTCAGGAATACGTCGCGCCACATGTTGACGTCGGATGCGGCGATGCGGGTGAAGTCCCGGAAGCCGGAGGCGGCGAATTTCAGCACCGCCTCACGTGTCTCCTCCGCCAGGTCGTCGGCGGTGCCGCAGATGGTGAAGGCGATGAGGTGCGGCAGATGGGAGACCATCGCCACCACCTTGTCGTGGGTCGCGGGGTCCATACTCTCGACGATGGAGCCGGCGCGGACCCACATCTCCCGCACCCGGGCGACTGCCGCGGGGTCGGTGCCGTCGAGCGGCGTGATGATACAGTAGCGGCCCTCGAACAGAGTGGCGAAGCCGGCATCTGGGCCGCTGTGCTCGGTGCCTGCCATCGGGTGCGCGGGCACCAGCTGCACATGGGCGGGCAACAGGGGCGAAAGGTCGCGCACCACGCTGCATTTGGTGGAGCCGGCATCAGTCAGGATGGCGCCGGGGGCGAGATGCGGCGCGATGCGGGCCATCACCCCGGCATAGGCGCCGACGGGGATGCACAGCACCACGCAATCGGCGCCGCGCACCGCGTCGGCGATGTCGTCCTCGACGGAGTCAACGAAGCCCAGTTCCCGCACCCGGTCGCGCGAAGCCGCCGATGCGGCATAGGCGACGACATGACGCGCCACATCGCCCCTGGCGCGGGCCATCCGCGCGATCGAACCGCCGACCAGGCCGGGCCCGATGATGCAAAGGCGCTCGAAGAGGGGCGGCACGGCCTTCGTCATGGTCGGGCTTGACCCGGCCATTTCCTCATCGCCGCGCTCTTCCCCCGGAAAGATGGCCGGCTCGCGGGCCGGCCATGACGGCGGGGGTGCCTCATCGGCTCTCCGCCAGCGCGTCGGCCACCATCTGGCATTCCTCGGCGGTGCCGATGGTGATGCGTAGGCATTGCGGCAGGCCATAGCCGCCCATGCCGCGCACGATCAGGCCACGGGCCCGCAGCTTTCCATCGGCGGCGCGGCAGGCTTCCACCGTGCCGAAATCGGCCAGGATGAAATTGCCCTCGCTCGGCCACACCTTGATGCCGGCGCCGGTCAGCCTGGCGCTCAGCTTCGCCCGCCATTCCGTGTTGTGTGCCACGTTCTTCTCGACCCAACCCGGTTCCTTCAGCGCCGCAACAGCCGCCGCCTGGGCCGCGATGTTCACGTTGAAGGGGCCGCGGATACGGTTGATGATGTCCGCCACGGAGGCCGGAAAATAACCCCAGCCGACCCGCATGCCGCCGAGCCCGAAAATCTTGCTGAAGGTGCGGGTCATCACCGTGTTCTGCCCGGCATCCACCATCGCCACACCGGCCTCGTAAGCCGGGTCGGTGACGTATTCCGCGTAGGCGGCGTCCAGCACCAGCAGGATGTCGTCGCGAAGGCCGGCGCGCAGCCGCGCGACCTCGGCCTGCGGCAGCAGGTAGCCGGTCGGGTTGTTGGGGTTGGCCAGGCACACGATGCGGGTGCGCGGGCCGACGGCGGCCAGCATCGCATCCACATCCGTGCGCATCTCCCGCTCCGGCACCTTGATGACCTGGCAGCCGGCGTAACGCCCGGTGATGTCGTACATGGTGAAGCCATGCGCCGACATGATCAGCTCGGTGCCCTCGCCGCCATAGGACATGATGAGGTGCAGCAGCAGCTCGTCGCTGCCGGCGCCGCAGATGATGCGGGCGGGGTCCAGCCCGAAACGCGCGCCGATCGCCTCGCGCAGCGCCACACTGCCGCCGTCGGGGTAGCGGTGCATCTCGGCGGCGGTGGCGACGAAGGCCTCCATCGCGCCAGGCGGCGGGCCGAAGGCGCCCTCGTTCGAACTCAGCTTGATGATGCGGTTGACGCCCGGCACCTTGCTCTCGCCGGGCGCGTAAGCCTCGATGCTCAGGATCGTCGGGCGGGGCGAGACGGCGTTCATTCAGCAGGTCCTGGAAGCAGGGGTTCTGGCCCGATGGCGCGACGATGGCGTTGCCATCGCGCGGTCATGCGGCGTTTCCTCGAAGCGGCGCGGCGTAGGCGCCCAGCATGCGGGCCCGGTCGAAGGGCAGGGCGGCCAGGCGCCGGTCGGTCGGCATGATCAGGCCCTCTGCCTCGATCAGGAAGCGCGAGATGCCCGGCGCGCGCCGCACCAACACCAGCCGCGCGGTGATGCCCGCACTGGCCAGGGTGGTGAGCAACTGGCCGCGCGACTGCTCGCTGTCGGACTCGAGCAGCAGCAGCGACCGATCCTCGGCCGACCCGTCCGGCGCGCCGGGGGCGACGACCAGCGCATCGGCCTCCGGCTCGCCATCGGTGAAGAAAGGCAGGCGGGCGACGACGGAAAGCTGCGGCGCGTTCAGCGCCGGCCACCATTCCATCTCCGGCGTGTCGGCGTCCTCCGGGAAGGGCAGCACCGCGACCGAGGCCTCGCCCCTTGTGACGGCGGCCAGGGCGCGCGCCGGGGTCGGGTAGGTGCGCACCGCGGTCAGCCCGCCGAAATGCTCCGGCACCAGCCGCGCCATGGCGGCGTCGCGCTCATAGACGGAGACGGAGAAGCCGCCCTGTTGCGCGATGGAGGAGGCGAAGAGCTCGCGCCAGATGCGGATCAGCGCGGCGCGCGGCAGCGGCCCGCCATGCCGCGCCAGCAGTCGGCGCAGGATATCCGCCTCCCGCCCCGGCCGCAGGATGGAGCTGCCGGCCTTGGCGCGGCTGGCGGCCAGCCCATCGACGATGCCCGCGCGCTGCATCAGCAGGTCGTGCATCGCGTCGTCTATGGTATCTAGCTGGGCGCGGACCGCGGAAAGGGTGTTCATCTGCCCGCACCAATAACCGCCATGAAGCCAAGGTTGAAGCCCCGCCGGCGGAGCCGGTTGAAGCCCCGCCGGCGGAGCCGGTTGAAGCCCCGCCGGCCCGGGCCTATTCAGACCGCATGTCGGTGATCGAGCCCTTCCCCGAGATCGAGCACCAGAGCGCCGTCTTCGAGCAGGGGTTGATGCTGGATTGCGGGGTGCAACTGGCACCGGTGACGGTGGCGTATCGCAGCTACGGCAGGCTGAACGCGGCGCGAAGCAATGCCATCCTGGTCTGCCACGCGCTGACCGGCGACCAGTATGTGGCAGACACTCAGCCGGTGACCGGCAAGCCGGGCTGGTGGGCGAATCTGATCGGGCCCGGCCTGCCGGTCGACACCGACCGCTTCTTTGTCATCTCCAGCAACGTGCTCGGCGGCTGCATGGGCAGCACCGGCCCGCGCGAGCGGCGGGCGGATGGCAGCCTGTGGGGCACTGATTTCCCCGCCATCACCATCCGCGACATGGTCCGCGCCCAGAAGCTGCTGGTCGAGAGTTTCGGCATCGACCGGCTGCTGGCGGTGATCGGCGGCAGCATGGGCGGCATGCAGGTGCTGGAATGGGCCGCGACCTTTCCCGAGGCCGTGTTCGCCGCCGCGCCGATCGCCTGCGCGTCGCACCATTCGGCGCAGAACATCGCCTTCCACGAGGTCGGCCGCGCCGCCATCCATTCCGACCCGGAATACCACGCCGGGCGGTATTGGGAGCGCGGCCGCATTCCGGCGCAGGGGCTGAGCGTGGCGCGGATGGTGGCGCACATCACCTATCTGTCGGAGGCGGCGTTGACCCGGAAATTCGGCCGCAAGCTGCGCGGCGCGAATGGGGTGACCTTCCTGGAGGACGTGTTCGAGGTGCAGAGCTACCTGCGCTATCAGGGCAGCAGCTTCGTGCGGCGATTCGACGCGAATTCCTATCTGACCATCACGCGGGCGATGGATTATTTCGACCTCGCGGCCGAGCATGGATCACTGGCGGAAGCCTTTGCGCGCACGCCGACGCGGTTCTTCGTGGCGAGCTTTTCCTCCGACTGGCTGTTCCCGACGCGGGAGAGCCGGGCGCTGGTGCGGGCGATGAACGCGGCGGCGGCGCGGGTGAGCTTCGTCGAGATCAAGTCGGATAAGGGGCACGACGCGTTCCTGCTGGACGAGCCGGAATTTCATGCAGCGCTGGGTGGGTTCGTGGCGGGAGCGGCGCGGGCGGTGGGGGTATAGGAAACAAACTCAGAGCCGCGACACGCGCCTCGGAATGTCGGCTGATTCATATAGGACGTTGTGGATCACACTCCCCGGGCTCGCCACGACAGTAAGCAAACCGGGAGCGATGCACCTTGATCCAGCGAAACCCGAGATCGGCAACATCTGGGTAGGGTCCAGGCGCCGGCTTCCATCGTGTCGTGTGGTCATCGGCCAAATGGGCTGCTGCTTCGACCGCATCGGCAAACCGGCGCGCCGCGTCGGCCCTGCCGCTGGTGATGAAATGGTGGGTAGGGTCGAAAACCTGCCGTTCGGCCTCAGCCGTTAGCCTGGCCATCGTAGCGAGCCGCCTTTCCGATCAGGGCGCGCATTTTGCTCGTGACCTCGGACACGGGCCTTAGCCGTCCCGCTAGCACATCCTGCTTCGAACGGGTCAGTGACTCGCGCATCGCCGCTTCCTCAAGAGGGGGGGAAGTGGCGGGCTCGTGAATGCGCGCAAGATTGGGCACCGATTTTCCTCCAGGGCAAGGCGGGTTTACCGAGTGACAGGGCGCAATGCGAGGGCCATCTTGGCCGTGGCAGATCTCCTAACGGTACCCCATCAACCGATCCTGCTTTATTGACCGCCCATGCCCGACACCCCCATCCAATACGTCGCCAAAAACATGCGCGTCGATCTGCGCCTGATCGCCGACATGATCCCGCCCGGCGCCCGCGTGCTCGACATCGGCTGCGGCAATGGCGAGCTGCTTTCCGTCCTCACCGAGGCCCGCAACGCCGATGCCCGGGGCATCGAGATCGATATGGAGCAGGCCACCCGCGCCGTGGCCGGCGGCCTGGCCGTCATCCATGGCGACGCCGACAACGATCTGGCCTTCTACCCGGATGGCGCCTTCGACTTCGTCATCCTGTCGCGCACCCTGCAGGCGGTGGAGAAGCCGCGCGAGGTGCTGCGGCAGATGCTGCGCATCGGCCAGCACGCCATCGTCAGCTTCCCCAATTTCGGCCATTGGGCGGTGCGCTGGCAGTTGGCCTCGCAGGGCCGCATGCCGATGACCGAGACCTGGAACCGCGGCTGGTACGAGACGCCCAACATCCACCCCTGCACCATCCGCGATTTCTTCGAGCTTTGCGCCAAGGACGGTTACGTGGTGGAGGAGTGGCTGGCGGCGGACGACGAGGGCATGCAATCGCCCTGGCGGCGTTCCGCCTGGCTGGCGAATATCTTCGGCGAGCAGGCGCTGTTCAAGCTGCGCAAGGCGTAACTCGACAGCCGGGACAAATCACGATTCACTGCCTGGTAACGAAAACCGGCAGAACATCCGCACCGGTTCGGGCCCAAGGTCGAAGACACAGGAACTCCCATGGCCCGCATTCCGCTCCGCCGTCACCGCCGCACCAAGATCATCGCCACGTTGGGTCCCGCCAGCGCGAATCCCGAGATGATCGAAAAGCTGTTCCGCGCCGGTGCCGACGTGTTCCGGCTGAACTTCAGCCACGGCAGCCACGAGGTGCATGCCGCCACCCTGGCCGCCATCCGCGGCGTCGAGGCCAAGCTGGGCCGGCCCATCGGCGTGCTGGCGGATGTGCAGGGGCCAAAGCTGCGCGTGGGCAAGTTCGGCGGTGGCCGCGTGACCCTCAGCAACGGCGCCCAGTTCCGGCTCGACCTCAACCCCACCCCCGGCGATGCCCGCCGGGTGCAGCTCCCGCACCCCGAGATCATCAACGCCGCGCGGATCGGAACGACTCTCCTGCTCGACGACGGCAAGCTGCGGCTGCGCGTCACCCGCGTGCGGGAAAACGACCATTTGGAGACCGAGGTGATCAACGGCGGCGCCCTGTCCGACCGCAAGGGCGTGAACGTCCCCGACGTGCCGTTGCCGATCCCGGCGCTGACGGTGAAAGATCGTGCCGACCTCGACTTCATCCTGCCGCTGGGCATCGAATACATCGGCCTCAGCTTCGTGCAGCGCGCCGAGGACGTGGCGGAGGCGATCGAGATCGCCGCCGGCCGGGCGCTCATCATGGTGAAGATGGAAAAGCCGCAGGCGGTGGAAAATCTCGACGCCATCCTGGCGCTGACCGATTGCGTCATGGTCGCCCGCGGCGACCTCGGCGTGGAGCTGCCGACCGAGGAGGTGCCGCTGGTGCAGAAGCGCATCGTCCGCGCTGCCCGCGCCCTGGGCAAGCCGGTGGTAGTCGCCACGCAGATGCTGGAGAGCATGATCACCGCCCCTACACCCACCCGCGCCGAGGCCTCCGATGTGGCGACCGCGGTCTTCGACGGGGCAGACTGCGTGATGCTCTCGGCCGAGACGGCGGCCGGCCAGTTCCCGCTGGAATCGGTGGACATGATGAATCGTATCGTGGCGCGGGTGGAGCAGGACCCGGGCTGGCGCGCACTCACCGACGCCGCCCGGCCGGAACCCGAGCGCAACAGCGCCAGCGCCATCGCCGCCGCCGCGCGGCAGGTGGCGCACACCATGGGCGCCCAGGCCATCGTGACCTTCAGCCAGACCGGCAGCACCACCCTACGCGTCGCCCGCGAGCGGCCGGACGTCCCCATCCTGGGCCTGACGATGACCCAACAGGCGGCACGGCGCATGGCCTGCATCTGGGGCGTGCACCCGGCGGTGGTGGATGAGATCCACTCGATGACCGAGATGGTCAGCCGTGCGACCCGTGCGGCGCTGGCGGAAGGCTTCGCCCGGCATGGCGAGGAGATCGTGGTGACGGCGGGCGTGCCGTTCGGAACGCCCGGGATGACCAACGCGCTGCGGGTCGCGACGGTGAAGTGAGGCGTTCGGTTCGGCTGGCATCCGCCGCCTGATCTGGTAAAGGCTGCCGCCATGAAGCTGATCCGCATCCTGGCCGTGATGGTCGCCCTCGCCCTTCCCGCCGCCGCCCAGCGCAGCGGCCTCTACGACATCTCCGGCACCAACCCGGATGGCAGCCTGTACAACGGCACGCTGATGCTGACCCAGGTCGGCGGCACCAGCTTCCGCCTGACCTGGACGGTGGGCGCCGCCAATATCGAGGGTGTCGGTATGGTCAGCGGCCTGAACCTCGCGGTTGTCTTCTCGCTGGGCGAGAACCAGACGGCGATGGGCATGTACGACTTGCGTCCGAATGGCGAGCTTTCCGGCATCTGGACCGTCATCGGCAGCCAGGCCACCGGCACCGAGGTGGCACGCCCCCGATGACCCTGCGCATCGGCTCCCTGCTGTTCGAGGGGCTGGACCAGATCGACCTGACCGGGCCGTTCGAGGTGCTGAGCCGCATCCCGGACAGCGAGTACCGCGTCTATTCGCTGGATGGTGGGCCGGTGCGGGACGTGAAGGGCCTGCGCCTGGCGCCTGATGCCGCGATGGCGGACGCGCCCGACCTGGACGTGCTGCACATCCCCGGCGGCTTTGGCCAGGAAGCGCTGATGGAGGACGAGGCGGTGCTGCAATGGGTGCGCCGCCAGGCCGAGCACGCCCAGATCGTCTTCTCGGTCTGCACCGGCGCCTTGATCTGCGGTGCCGCCGGTCTGCTGCAGGGCAAGCGCGCCACAACGCATTGGGCCAGCTTCCACCTGCTGCCGTTGTTCGGCGCCATTCCCGTGGATGAGCGGGTGGTGGAGGACGGCAAATTCGTCTTCGCCGCGGGGGTGACGGCGGGGATCGACGGCGCACTGACCGTCGCGGCCCGGTT
>CAXTJY010000168.1:4107-7766 GCA_964244395.1 uncultured Rhodovarius sp. | reverse complement strand
ACATGTCGCGGCTGGTCTGCAGCACGCGCGCATTGGCCTGGTAGGCCTGCTGCACGTCGGTGTAGGTGAACTCGTAGATGCTGCGGCCATTGCGGGCGGCGAAGATGGTGCTGCCATCCACGTCCACCGGCTGGATCAGCCGTGCCACCGGGCTGCCGATGCGGGTTTGCCGGGTGAGCTGGATGGAGGCAGGCGTCAGCGGCTCGCCCGACACCATCCATTCGCCGCCGGAGGTGAAGACCTGCAGGTTCCGCCCCGAGAAGACGCCACGGATGGCGTTCACTTGGTCGCTCATCAGGCCGAAGCTGATGCTCTGGTCGTCCAGCCCGGTGCCGGTGCTGAAATTGTACAGATCGCCGGTCTGCGACAGGAACAGCCGGTTCGGCAGGTCTCGCGAGCCTCCGATCACCAGCCGGTCCTGGTGGAAGCAGACCGTGGCCGGCCAGCCATGCAGCTGGGACAGCGCGGTCTCGTCCCAGTCCGTGGTCGGGTTGGTGCTGGGCAGCGTGTCGATGACCTGGCCGACTACCTGGGTGCTGGAGGCGACGCCGGTGATGTCGATCCGCTTGCCGCCGATGCGGATGCGAATGTTGGTGTGCAACGGGTCGAAGACGGGCGCCGAGGCGCTGATGGTGATGCTGCCGGAGAGCCCGCCGGGCGTCAGCGTCACCGCCGCCGGCGCGAAGCGGTGCATGGGGTATTCCAGCCACGGCCAGGTGCCGATCGACCAGCTTGTGTGGCTGGTGCGGGTCACGCGCTGCGGTGGCAGCTCGGGGTGGCAGACGAGCAGGGTGTCGGCGCTCTGCGTCCAGGCGAGCTGGGGCAGCATGGCGCCGATCCAGGGGGCGGTGACCGTGGCGACCAGGGCGTCGCCCATGAAGACCTGCATCAGCCGGTCGGACAGCACGATCAGGTAGGTCTGCTCGGTGTTGAACTCGAAGGAGACCAGCCGGGCGGAGCCGGGCAGGGTGGCGATGTGGCGCAAGCCTGGCCGGCGCGTCAGCCCGCCGGTGGACTGGATGAAGACGTTGCGCAGGGAACGCGCGCCGTTGCCGTAGGCCCGCAGGTCGGCGCGGCCCAGCAGCTCGGGCGACAACTCGCCGGAAGCGAAGCTGGTCTTGATGGAGCGGGATTCGGCCATGGGGGTGTCCGTGCGGTTGAGGGGCATCGGCTCTCGTCATGGCCGGGCTTGACGCGGCCATCTCCCGACCGTTGCGCAGGGCGTCGGGGAGATGGGCGGGTCGAGCCCGGCCATGACGTTCGGATCTTCAGCGCACCGCGATCAGCGGAAAGTCGCGCAGCGCCCGCGGCGTCGCCTGCGCGCTATCCGCGTGCCGCGCGGTGCGCAGCTCGGCCTCGGCCTGGTTGAACAGCAATTGAGCGCGGGACGTCGCTTCGGTCAGCGGAATGCAGAATTCGGCCGCCAGGCGCGTCGCCAGCGCGGCGGCGAAGAAGGGCGGAAAGGCGGCCTCGTCGGGCCGGAATATGAAGGCCAGCGTCACCTGGTCGGCGTTGGTGTGCAGGCGCCCCTCCAGGATGCGGTATTCCAGCCCCTGGCTGGAGCCCGGGGCGCCGGCCGACAGCACCCGCAGGAATCCCGGGGGCAATTGGAAGGCGTACTGGAAATCGGCTTCCGGCGTCGCGGCAAGGCGCGGCAGCGTCTGCTGCCCGGTCGCGAAGGACCACGGGTGCAGCGACAGCAGCGTGTCGCGCGTCGCCGGATACAAATTCGCGGCGACTTCCGCCTCGGCCGTGCCTTCGTCCAGCGAGGCGACGGGCTGCGCGCCGATCTTCAGCAGCGCGCGCGTGCAGATTTCGAGTGCGGTCAGCGCCATCGGAAACTCCATCAGGTAAAGGGGGTGGCGGCGGCGCGGGTGCGCCGCCGCCGGATGCACCTATTCCTTGGCGCGCATCCGCACGACGCCTTGGCCGTCGATCAGCGACGCGCCCTGGCTCATCATGGAATTGACGAAGCTGGCGGCGCGGTCGCCGTGCCAGCTCACGTCGGTCACCACCTCGGACGCCGCGGCGTGGCCAATGGCGGTCTTGTGGTAGAAGTAGCAGTAGCGCAGCGCGCCGACCTTGGTCAGTCCGGAATGCGGCATCCACAGCGCGCCCAGCCACTGCTTGGCCTGCGTCGTGCCCTTCCAGGGCAGCTGGTCCGGGCCGACATACTGGGTGTTGGCGAATTCCGGGATCGCCAGCAGCTCGCTCCACTGCTTCCAGCCGACCACCGCGAAGCGGTTGCCGTCATCCGGCACGTCATTGGCACCGAGCGCCTGGAAGGCCAGCAGCACCTTGTTGCGGGTCATGCCGTCATTGTCGGTCTCGCCGGCATTGGTGCCGATAGCTTCGACGGTGGACCCGTCCATGGCGGCGATGATCAGTTCGTCGGTCTTGCGGCCGAGCGCGAAGGCGCCGGCGTGGGCGACGACGGAGCGCTCATCGACGTTGGTCTTCAGCTCGTCGAACCGGTCGATCCAGTCGCCGGCGTAATGGTCCTGCAGGAAGCATTCGACGTTGGTGTGGTCGAGGTTCATCACCGGCACGATGCCGTTGCGGGACTTGGACGCGGCGGTGCCGCGGCCGACCTTCTGGAAGACGGTGGAGGTGCCGCGGATATCGCTCTTGGTGCGGACGGTGGTGCGCAGGCGGCTGCCCTGGCGCTGATAGGCTTCGTGCACCTCCGCCTGGAACTGCTTGACGAAGGCCTGGTCGATCGAATTGGACACTGGCTTCTCCTGGATGGGGGTTGTGGCGAAGGCGCGCGTGACGGTTGGCCTTTCGGGCCGTGGCGGCGCGCCGGCTCGCAGCGCCCGCAGGTGCGGGTTGTGCGCGAGAAAGGGGGTGTGGGCCGGCGCGCCGGACCGCATTCGCTCCGGCAAAGCCGGGCATGACATGCTGGTCGTGGTCGCGGCCGGCCCACACGGGGGCGAGCGTGGCGGTCGGGAGGAGGCGCGCCCCGCTCAAGCCCCGCACGGCCAGGCGCGCGGTGGCGCTGCCTGGCCGGTCTGGTGGAGCGGCTACCCGCCGACGAGGCGGCGGAAGCCCTCCGTCACGTTCTGCACGAAGGCCGGCTCGCGCTTCTGCCAGTAGCGCGGGTCGCGCATCATCTGGCGCAGCTCCGCCTCGCTCTGGGCCGCCGGCGGCGCCATCTCCTTCGCCATGGCGGGCTCCTTGCCGGCCATCATCCGCTCCAACGCCAGCACGCCCTCATAGGTCGTGCTCAACGCCTCGAAGACCGGCGCCGGCAAATGCTGCTTGCCCCAGGCGGAGAGCTGGGTGGCGACGCGGCGGAAGCGCTCCTCGCTGCCGAAGTGCTTGGCCAGGCGCTCGACCTGGCGCTCGGCTTCATAGGCCTGGGCCGCTTCGCCGATCAGCGGCAGCAGGCGCTCGGCCGCCAGGTCGTAGACCAGCTGCGCCTGGTCGTTGGTGAAGCCGGCGCGGTGCAGCTTGGCGTTGACGTCGGGGTCGATGCCCAGGCCCTGCGGTTCCGTCACCGCATAGGCGTCGGGGGTGCGCGGAATGCCCATCATGTCGCGCCACATCTGCTGTTCATCATCCGCTGCGTCGGGGGCGGGGCGGGCGACCTTCTGGCCGAGGCGCTTTTCCAGCTCGATGTAGCTCTTCAGCAGGGCGTCCACCCGCATGGCGCCAGT
>CAXTJY010000168.1:2020-4097 GCA_964244395.1 uncultured Rhodovarius sp. | reverse complement strand
GCTTCGGTGCGGAGCGTGCCGTATTGGGCATCCCAGAACTTCTCCGGCACATCGCTGGGGCGGGTCGCGGCGGCGGCTTCGATCTTCGGGTCGAGGAGGCTGTCGGTCATAGGGGGGCTTGCTCCGGAACGTGGGGGACGAGGATCTCGGCCGGCGCGCCCAGGGTGCGGGCGAGCCAGCGGGTGGCGGCGGCGGCATCGACCTGCGCGGCCGCGGCACCGCCGATCTTGCCGACGGCATCGAGGAACAGCAGCGTGTTGGCGGCGTCCGCCCGGCCCTGCACCCGGGCCAGCGGGCTTTCGTAGCGGATGCGGGCGGAGCGGCCGTCCAGCAGCACCGCGGGCACCTCGCCGCGCCGGGCCAGGATGGCGAGGCAGCGGGAGATCAGCGGCGTCAGCAGCTCGGTCTGCAAGCGACCGTAGGTCGCCCCCAGCAGCCGGGCGGTCTGCGCGCTGCGTTCCAGGACCTCGGTGGCCGTCATTCGGGCGTCCTTGGCCATGTTCAGCCGGTCCGCCAGCAGGGCGGTGCGGATGCGGGCGCGGAGGTCGTCCAGCACCAGCTGCGAGACGTCGAAATTGCCGGGCGCGGCCAGCGGCGTCAGGCCGGCGCTGCCCGGCGCCTTGGGAATGATGGCGCCGGGCGTCAGCTGGATGGTCGCGGGGTTCAGCACGCCGTCATCCTCCGCCTGCCAGATGCCGGTGCAGGCGATGGAGGCGTTCTTCAGCACCAGCTCGACCACCCGGTTGGCGGTGCGGATATCCGGCAGCGCCTTGCAGACGGGGCCGCGGCCGTAGATCTCACCCGGCGCCTTGAGCCAGCGGAAGGCGATGAACGGGCTCTCCGCGAAGCCGCCTTCGGCCAGCATCATCGGCTGCTCGCCGGCCAGGACGGCGGCGTAGTGCGTGCCGTAATTGTCCGGCCACACCGCCTCGACGACGCGATGCTTTGCCTGCGGGTCGCGCAGCATCGTGGGCGGCACTTCGGCGAAGGGAAAGCGGCGCAGTATCTCTTCAGTGGTTTGCCGGGCCTCGCGGAAGATGGTGGTGAGGCGGCCGGACGGGCCTTCTTCCAGCACCGCGGTCATGATCGGCACCGCGGTGAAGCGCAGCGCCGAGGCTTCGCCCAGCGGCGCCTCCTCGACCATGATGACGCCGGTGCCGGTCACCACCAGGTCGAGGAAGGCCTGGTGCATCTCGATGGCGAAATTGGACCGGTCCAGCGCGTGCTGCAGGATGCGGGCGGTGCCTTCCAGCGCGAAGGCCTGCGCCTGGCCCTCGGGCGTATCGGCCAGCTCCTCGGCCGGGGCCAGGCCGAACCAGCGCGACCAGGGGGGCGTCAGCTCCGCCAGCAGCGAGGCGGCAAGTTGCTCGGCCGCATCGGCCGCGGTGCCGTCGAACAGGGTGCCGGCTGCGTCCGGGCGGGGCAGGACGTGATCGTAGGCGTCGCGCCAGCTCGCTTCATAGGGGCGGCGGTGAGACAGGGCGCGGTCCTGGCGGCCGAGGATCTCTTCCGGAGTCATGCGTTCACTCCCCCAGCAGCGATTTGCGGTTCAGCAGGGCCGGCGCCGGCGCCAGGACGCCGAGTTCGGAGGTGGCGATGGTGCCCTGGATGCCGCGCCTGGCGCGGGCGCGGGTGTCGGCGCTGGCCTGCTCGGTAGCCTCCGCCGACGGGGTGGGAGCCGGCGTGGGCGGTGGGGTCGGCGGATCGATGCGGACCGGCTTCGGCGCTTTGAACAGGCTGGCCATCAGGGCGTGTCTCCTCACCGACAGGGACGAAAAAAAAGCCAGCGCCCGTGGGAACGGGGCCGGCTTCGCTTCGGGCGCAGCTCGCCCGTTGATGATTGTGGTGTAGGACATGCCGCCCTGCGTTGTCAAGTATTTTTTCCTTTTTCCTGCGGCATTTCCTAGGACAGCATACAGACCTGCCGGAGTGAGTGCGAAGGGTGTTCCGGCGCCCAGAACAGCCCTGCACAACCCGACGCAGTTCATCGGCAGCACTGCCGGCAGCCAGGCCGGGCTGGCCGGACCGATGGGAAAAGGCCCCAAGGGCTACAAGCGCACCGACGACCGCATCAAGG
>CAXTJY010000168.1:0-2010 GCA_964244395.1 uncultured Rhodovarius sp. | reverse complement strand
GCGCCGCTGACGACGCCGCTGCCGCCCCCGGAGCAGCTCAAGCCCGGCGCGCCGGTAGAAGGCGGGCAGGTCGAACCCTGCCGGAACATCGATCCGGGCCACCACCAGGCAATGCGACAGCGGGTCCAGCACCAGCCAGCCCGCCTCGTCGCGCAGCGCCGCGAAGCAGTGCCGGAAGCCGGGCCGCAGCCAGCGTTGCCAGCCCATGTCAGCCCGGCCGCCGAACACGATCCAGGCCTGCTGGCCGGCGCCGGCGCGATGGTGCGAAGGGCGGATCATGGCCGTAGCGCGGCCACCGTGCCGAAGGCGCCGCCGGCCACTATCCCTTTGACACGCAAAGGCCATTCCAGCCGATTCATCGCTTCGCGCCACAGGGCGGCATCCGCCCGCTCGGTGGCGAAGGCGGGGTTGGGCGCCGTGCCGCGCTCACCCCAACGGCGCAGCACCCGGCCATGGTTCAGGTCGATGCGGCGCTGGCGGTACAACCGGTCGAGACAATTCACCACATCGTCGGGCTCGCAGGGCCGGACGGCACTGCCACGGCCGGCGACGATGCGGGCACCGTCCTGCCGGGCGATCAGCGCGGTCATGGTCCAGAACCAGGCTGCTTCGGCGGTGGCGAAGGGCTCGGCTTTCTCGATGCAATGCAGCACGGGGGTATGCTGCGGGCGGGGGGCGGTGGCCATGCGGGGTGCCTCGTTTTTGGGGGGAACGAAGCAAGAACATAAACTCAGGGTTGTGGAATCAGCAAGCGCGAATCGGCGTTATTTTCCTATTGCTTGCAGAATCAACACCTAGGATAATCACCCTCATGCGACATGACGACGTCTGGCGGGCCATCGATGCCATCGCCGCTGAAAACGGCCTCTCGGCCTCCGGGCTTGCACGGCGTTCGGGGCTGGACCCGACGGCGTTCAACCCCTCCAAACGCACGGGCCCCGATGGCCGGGCGCGATGGCCATCGACGGAAAGCGTCGCCAAGGTGCTGGCCTCGACCGGCACTGGGGTGGACAGCTTCGCCGCGCTGGTCTCGGGCCAGGCGCCGAACATGTCCCGTCCGCGCGGCGGCCCCTCCCGCCGCATCCCGCTGATCGGCCTGGCGCAGGCCGGCTCGGATGGCTATTTCGACGATGCGGGCTTTCCGGTGGGCGGCAGCTGGGACGAGATTTCCGGCCCCGACATGGCGGACCCCAACGCCTATGCGCTGGAAATCTCCGGCGATTCCATGGAGCCGGTCTATCGTGACGGCGATATGGTCATCGTCTCACCGGCGGCGCCGGTGAGGCGGGGCGACCGGGTGGTGGTGCGCACCAAGCTGGGCGAGGTGATGGCCAAGGAACTGGTGCGGCAGAGCGCCAAGCGGATCGAGCTGCTGAGCCTCAACCCGGCCCACGCCAACTACAATTTCGAGCTGGCGGAGATCGGCTGGATGCACCGCATCGTCTGGGCCAGCCAGTAGCTCAGGTCCGCTCCAGGTTGCGCGCGATGGCTCGCTCGATCGGGTCTGGCAAGACCTGCGTTTTGCCGCTGAACGGCCGGTCGATCACGATCACCAGCGCCAGCAGCATGCCCAGCGACCCGCCCATGGCCAGCTTGAGCAGCGCCGAGTTGAGCGAGGTCGAGGTCATGGCGCAGATGGGAAGCAGCAGCAGGCAGCCGCCCAGGATGGTGGCCCAGAACAGGTCGGGCAGTGCCAGCCGGCTGTTCAGCAGGCGCGTGTCACGCATGTCGGCCAGCTGTTCCAGGGTGCGCAGCAGGTCGGCCAGCTGCGTCTGCTGGCGGGGCGTCGTCACTTCGACGCGACGAATGGCCCGGCTCATTTCGTTAAACTTGGCGTAGGTGATCAGGCTGCGGCCGGCCGTGGCCATTTGCGGCCATTCGTCGACCACCACGCTGCGCGCGTAATCCACCAGAATGGGGCGGATCGCCACCAGCTCCGCCGGGCCGGTGCGTAGCAACCCGCGGTCGAGCTGATTGATCAGCGTCGCCTCGCGCTGCACCTGTTCTTCC
>CAXTJY010000167.1:0-7786 GCA_964244395.1 uncultured Rhodovarius sp. | reverse complement strand
TTCCAGGCCTACCGCGCCAGCGACCTGCACAAGGAACTGGTCGCCGGCTACGACAACCAGACCAAGCACCACGCCCTGGCGCTGACCTATTACGGCGACCGGATGGTGACGGCGAACAAGAACATCATGACCCCCGCGGATATGCGCGGCCTGAAGCTGCGGGTGCCGCAGGCGCCGTCCTTCCTGATGTTCGCCCGCGCCGTGGGGGCCAATGCGACGCCCATCGCCTTTGCCGAGGTCTATCTGGCGCTGCAGAACGGCACGGTGGATGCGCAGGAGAATCCGCTGCCGACCATCCAGGCGAAGAAGTTCCACGAGGTGCAAAGCCATATCGTGCTGAGCGCGCACATCACCGACAGCCTGCTGAGCATCGTCTCCGGCACCACGTGGCGGCGCTTCAACGCGGCCGAGCAGGGAATGATCGGGGAGATCCTGGCGCAGGCGGCGGATCGCTGCGGCGCGGCCATCCGCAGCCAGGAAAGCGAGCTGGCGGGTTGGTTCCGCACCCAGGGCAAGACGGTGGTGGAGCCGGACCGGGCGGCGTTCCGCGCCGCCTGCGTGCCGCTGCACAATGTGGATGTGGGCTGGAGCCGGGCGCAGTATGATCGGTTGCAGGCGCTGTGAACTGCGGCTGCCTCACGCGCCGCGGCCTGTTTGCCGCGGCGGTTGCCCTGCCGGTTACGGCGCAGCCGGCACCGCACCGCATCGACGTGCATCATCACCTCACCCCGCCCGCCTATGTCCAGCGGCTGGCGCCGCGCATGCCGTTGAGCCCGTTGCAGACCGGGTGGACGGTGGCGCGCACCCTGGCCGACATAGACCAGGCCGGCATCCGCACCGCCATGCTCTCCGTCACCAGCCCAGGCTTCTGGTTCGGTGACGCGGCCGATGCGCGCGACCTGGTGCGGGCCAGCAACGAATACGGCCAGGGCCTGGTGCGGGACCACGCCGGGCGCTTCGGCCATTTCGCCGCGCTGCCGCTGCCCGATGTGGATGGCGCGCTGGAGGCCACGCGCCACGCGCTGGACGTGCTGGGCGCCGACGGGGTGGCGCTGTTCACCTCCTACCAGGGCAAGTACCTGGGCGATGCCAGCTTCGCGCCGCTGTTCCAGGAGCTGAACCGGCGCCGCGCCATCGTCTACACCCACCCCAACACGTCGCTCTGCTGCGCCAATGTGCAGCCTGGCATCCCGGAGCCGGCCATCGAATTCGGCACCGACACCACCCGCACCATCGCCAGCTGGGTGTTCGGCGGCTTCGCTCAGCGCTTTCCGGACCTGCGGATCATCTTCAGCCATGCGGGCGGCAGCCTGCCGGCGCTGGTGGAGCGCTTCGACTTCATGGCCCGGCAGGGGCCGAACCAGGCGCGTTTCCCGGACGGCATCCGCCCGCTGCTGCGCGGCCTCTTCTACGACACGGCGCAGGCGTCGGACCCGGCGCCGATGGCGGGGCTGCGCAGCATCGTGCCGATCAGCCAGGTGCTGTTCGGGACGGACTATCCTTATCGCCGCGGGGCCGAGAATGTGGAAGGGCTGGCCGCGCTGGGATGGACGGCGGCCGAACTGGCGGCAGTCGAGCGCGGCAACGCGGAACGACTGCTGCCGAAGCTCGCTCGATAGGCGAAAATTCCTTGACGTCGTGGCGACTTTTTGAAAGAGTGTCGGCATCAACCGCTCCCCTTGCGTCGAGAGTCGGCTGCCCGGCGCGTGTGGCGGCTCCGTCCCCGCTGCGTCGCTGGCAATTTGTCCGAATATCACGGCTTGGCGCGTAGCCTTCCCCACGCATGGCTTCGTCCGGTCTTCCGCCGCGCCCGCGACGGCGGGGCGGGCGGCCGACATCGGGTCGATGACACCTTGGCCTGGCGGTCCTTCAGGAATTTGTCCGAATACCTCGCCTGAATGGGCGAGGTGACGCAAGTATCTGTTTCAGGCCGCGTTTTCGCGCTTGCCCGCCTGGGCGGCCCCCGCATACAGCACCTCCAGTTTGGCATCCACGATGGCAGCGTGTCGGGCCACCGCATCCGGATGCAAATCGCCCTCCGGCGGCAGTTCATGCGCGAAATGCCCGAACCGATCCTCGCCGCGCACCAACAAGGCGCTGTCACGCTCGCCGTTCAACTGCCGCACATGCGTGGGCACGTAGCGCACCGCGAAGCCCACCCGCGGCCAGGTCGCGCGGTTCGGCTCGCTGCCATGGACGATCAGCACGTGGTGGAGGCTCATCTCGCCGGGCGCCAGGGTGATGTCCACGGCCTCGGCCTCGTTGACCTCGACGGCGATCTCCTGCCCGCGCGAGAGCAGGTTGTCGGCGGCGAAGGTGTCGGCATGCGGTACCGGCTTGAGGTGGGTGCCCGGCACCACCCGCATGTTGCCCGACAGCGGCGTGGAGGGCGTCAACGCGATCCAGGCCGTCACCACATCGGCGCTGGACAGGCCCCAATAGTTGCCGTCCTGGTGCCAGCTGACATAGGCGGCGTCGCCGGCGCCCTTCATGAAAAACTGACTGGCCCAGCAGAAGATGTCGGGCCCAATCACGCTCTGCACCGCGTCCAGCACGGCGGGGTGGCGCACCAGCTGGTCCATCCAGGGGAAGAGGAGGTGCGGCTTCTGGTTCAGCCGGCCGGTGAGGCGGCCGCCAACGAGCGCCTCGCTGCCGCGAAGCTCCGCCAGCAGACGGGCGGCCTCGGCTTCCGGAAAGACCCGGATTGGGAAGCGGTAGCCGGTATCTGCGTAGGCCATGTGTTCCTCCGTTTCGCGAAGGCGAGCATGGCCCCGGTCCACCCGTCAACCGATGGGTGGGCTGGTGAGGTGGCATCAGCGGCGGCTAACTAGCGGCCCGCTTGGTGGATGAGGACGTCGTCGCCCCGGCGCCGGCGTCATTCGGGACTGACTGGCCAGCCGGCCTAAGTCGGCGCCCGCCGATCTGTTCCGTGCAGGGCGATAACGCTCCGCCGGCGTCAATCCGTGCTGGGCTCGCCCCTGACCGCCTTGCCGCCGGCCTCGATCAACAGCGCCTCGATTTCATCCGCGGCCCGCGCGACATCTGCCGCATCCGTCCCTTTCGCCACCAGCGCCACCCCGCCGCGCACGGGCATCGGCCGGTAATACGGGTAGCTGCCGATGTCGAGGTTGGGGTGCGCCAGCTGCACCCCGGTCAGCGCCGCGGCGATGCCGCCCTCGAACACGCCATCGGCATGCACGGTGGCCGACACGATGGCCTCGCCCCGTTCCAGGCGCGGGGCCAGGGCGCGGAACATCGACTGCATGATGCGCGGCACGCCCGCCATCACATGCACGTTCTCCATCGAGAAGCCGGGCGCGATGGAGGCCTCGTTGTCGATCAGTACGCAGCCGCGCGGCATCGTCGCCATGCGCTGCCGGGCCTCGTTGAACTCGCTCGGTGGCACCTGCTTCGCGTAGTAGTCGGCCATGCTCTGCCAGGCCGTCGGGTGCGGCTCCCACGGCACCGAAAACGCCCGGGCGATGCATTCGCTGGTGATGTCGTCATGCGTCGGCCCGATGCCGCCGGTGGTGAAGATGTGGGTGTATTTGCGGCGCACCTCGTTGACCGTGCCGATGATCACCAGCGGCTCGTCCGGGATCACCCGGATCTCGCGCACCGGGATGCCGAGCTGGCCCAGCTCGGTGGCGAGGAACTGGATGTTGGCGTCGCGCGTGCGGCCGCTCAGCACCTCGTTGCCGATGATGAGGATGCAGGCAGTGGGATTGGCCATCACAGCATCTCCTGAAGCATGGCCACCAGCGGCCGGTCGGCCGGGGGCATCGGGTAGTCGGCCATGGCGTTGGGGCGGACCCACGCCAGCGTCTGGCCCTCGGTGGCGCGCATGGTGCCGCGCCAGCGGCGGCAGACAAAGAGGGGCATCAGCAGATGGAAGGAATCGTAGGCGTGGCTGGCGAAGGTCAGCGGCGCCAGGCAGGCGGCGGTGACGTCGATGTCCAGCTCTTCCTTCAGCTCGCGGATCAGCGCGGCTTCCGGGGTCTCGCCCGGTTCGGGCTTGCCGCCAGGGAATTCCCACATACCCGCCAACTGCTTGCCCGGTGGGCGCTGCGCCAGCAGCACGCGGCCATCGCCATCCACCAGGGCGCAGGCGACGACCAGCAGGGTGGGCAGCGGCCTGGCCTCGCCGCGCGGCTTGGCCATCTCGAACAGCAGCACCGGCATGGCGCGGTTGCGCGACATGAATTCCTGCACGCCATGCCCGGTCTGCGCGAACCCCACCGCGCGCAGCACGGCCTGGGAGGCCGCATTGTCGGTCAGCGCGCTGGCCACCACCCGGTCGAGTCCCAAGGTGGCGAAGCCCCAGTCAAGCAGCGCGCGGGCGGCCTCGCGGGCGAAGCCCCGGCCCCAGAACTTGGCGCCGACCCAGTAGCCCAGCTCCGCCTCGCCGGCGTCGCTGCGATTCAGCGTCAGCCCCATGCAGCCGATCATCGTGCCGCCCTGGGTGATGGCGAGGTGATAGCCGTCGCCCCGCCCGGCCTGCTCCGCGGTGGAGCCGATCCAGCTTTCTGCCACGCTTTCCTTGTAGGGGAAGGGCACCCGGGCCAGGTTGCCGGCCACGCTGTAGTCATTGACCAGGCGGAACACCGCCGGCGCGTCGGCCGCCTGCAACGGCCGCAGTACCAGGCGTTCGGTGGTGAGGGTGGGCAGGCTCATGGCTTGCGGGCCACCAGGAAGGCATCGATGCCAGAATCCAGCGGCCCGCTGCCGAAGAGCCTGTTCAGCAGCCGGTGCAACTTGAAGGCGGCGAACAGCCGGGCATGCGTGCCCCAGCGATGCTCGAACATCCGCTCCAACGGCGCGGCCGGCGTCAGCCGTTCCAACCAGTAGAAGCTATCGTTCAGGCCGCGGGTGGGCGGCAGTACCCAGGCCTCCACGACCTCCAAGCTCAGCTTTTTTGCCAGGTGCTCGAAGGCCTGGGGGCTCCACAGATGCAAGTGATGTGGCGGTGCGTTCATCACCATGTTGGGAATGGCGGTCAGCCGCGACGGCCAGGTGGGCGCCGACAGCATCAGCAGTCCGCCCGGGCGCAGGCAGGCCAGCATGTCGCGCGCCAGCTCCAGCGGCGCCTCCACATGCTCGATGACCTGGAAGGCGCAGACGGCGTCATAGACTTCGGGGCTGTGCGTGGCATGCTCGGCCGCCGTTTCCCGCAGCACGCCAGCCATGCCGTATTCTTCCGCATGTGGGTCGAGCACCGTGGTCCGGGCGCCGGCCGGCAGAACCGAAGCGAATGTGCCGGCATGGCCGCCGACATCCAATACCCGGTCGCCAGCGCCTATATGCGGCGCGGCGGCCAGGAAATCCGCGTGCTGGTCGGCTGGCCCGCGCAGCCAGGCGGCCCAGAGTGGATGGGCGTACAATGTGCGATAGAATTCGCCGTCGCCGGCCTCGGCCGGGGAAAAGAACAGCAGCCCGCAATTGCATTGGAACAGGCCGGGCGCGGTGGTGAGCTGCTTCGGACGGAAGCCGGCGGCGACCTCCCACAGCCGCTTCAGCAAGCCGGCGTTCACTCTTTGCAGCAGTCGTGCCTCGGTGCCGCCGCAGCAGGGGCAGGCGGGACTCAAGCCACCACCCGGGCGGCGCCGTCGGGCGCCACGTGATAAGTGATGCCGCGCCAGGTCATCCGCCGGCCGATGGCGCTGGACCACAGGCACCACAGGTTGAGGACATCGGCCAGCGGCAGCAGGCCCAGCACGGCCTGGCAGGCCCGGGTCGCGGCGGAGTCGCCCATGCCCAGGCGCCGCCCCGCGATATCCTGCGCCACGCCGCGCACCGCCTGCACCGCCACGGCGGCCAGCAAGGCGGGGGTGCCCCACAGCAGCAGCCAGGCAGCCAGCACCGCATGGGAATACACCAGCTGGGCCGCCCAAAGCCGCGGCCGGTAGAACCGCAGAATACGCAGTTGCCGGACCCAGAAAGCCACGGCACCCACCGACGCCAGCGGCGAGGGCACCAGGGCGGCACCGCGGATCAGCAGGCGTTTGCCATCGGCGCGCGCGGCGGCGGCAATGCCCAGATCGTCGGTCAGCCCGTGCTCCAGGCCGCGTCGAATGGTGGGCAGGCTGGCGGGCGCGAAGGCCAGCGAGCCGCCCCAGGCGATGTCGATCCGCGGCACGCGCGAGGTCAGCGCCCAGCCGCGATCCAGCCACGCCACCGCCTGTGCCGCCGGCCCCGTGGGCATCGACCAGCGGAAGCCGCCCACCACCTCCTGCTCGCCACGAAGGATCGGCCCGACGAGGAAGGCGAGCCACCAGGGCGGCGGCAGGATGTCGGCGTCGAGGAACACCACGGCTTGATCCGCCGCGTCGATCAGCGGCAGCGCTGCCAGCAGATTGTGCGATTTCTGGCCGCGATCCACGGCGGCGCCGGCGACCACGTCGCCCGGTGCCTCGCGCACCGCCACGACCAGGCGGCGGGGCGGCAAGGATTGCGCCGCGAGCGCAGCGCGCAGCGCCTCGATCGGCGTGCCGGCCGCCAGGGGCAGCACCAGCGTGACCGTTCCGTGGGCTTCCCCTGAGCCGTCGTCCGCCGGTCGGCGAACGGTCAGGCACCAGTGCACCATGGCCAGCAGGACTGGGCCGGCCGCGAACAGCAGCAGCAGGCCCGCGAGCTGGGCTGCGGTCACGGCGCGCGTCGCGGGGACGCCCCGGCGATCTCTCCGCCGGCCCGGTGATGTCGCCGCAGCGCGTCGCGTCGGATGTATGGCTCCAGCTTATCGCCCCCGCCACATGGCGCCGATGAGTCAGGCGACCGCCGCTGCATCAGCTGCGGTAGCTGCCGTTGATATCGATATAGCCATGCGTCAGGTCACAGGTCCAAACCCGCGCGGCGCCGCGGCCCAGCCCGATATCGACGGTGATGGCGACCTCGCGCCCCTTCATGTGGGCGACCACCGGCGCCTCGTCATAACCTTCGATCACGCTGCCCTCCCGCGCCATCCAGGTGCCGCCCACGGCGATGGAGATTAGGTCGCGTTCCGCCGGTTCGCCCTCACCCGCGATGGCGGTCTTCACCAACGGCGAGTTGGCGATGGCCATGGCGATGCGGTGCGCCGACTTCTTCGACACTGCGCCGGTGACGTCGATCTGGATCAGCTTCTGCGCACCCTCGCCATCGCGCGCCACCATCAGTGCCAGATCCATGCACACCTCGCCCAGCGCGCGGGCGAAGTCGGCCAGCATCGCCCCGCCTTCCGCCGGCACGCGCGGGTGCTTCGCCGCGCCGGTGGCGAACAGCATGACAGTGTCGGAGGTGGAGGTGTCGCTGTCCACCGTGATGCAGTTGAAGCTGGGGTTCACCGCTTTCGTCAGCAATGCCTGCAAAAGCGGCGCCGGAATTTTCGCGTCGGTGGCCAGGAAGCTCAGCATCGTCGCCATGTCGGGCGCGATCATGCCGCTGCCCTTGGCGATGCCGTTGATGGTGACGGTCGCGCCGCCTATTTCAGCGGTGCGGGTAACGGCCTTTGGGAAGGTGTCGGTGGTCATGATGCCACGCGCGGCGTCGGCCCAGCCGGAGTCGGTCAGCGCGCCATGCAAGGCGGGCAGGGCGGCGGTCAGCCGTTCATGCGGCAGGGTCTCGCCGATCACGCCGGTGCTGCTCAGGAACACTTCGCGCGGCTTGCAGCCCAGCAGCTTGGCCGCCGCATCTGCCGTCGCCTTGGTAGCAGTCCGCCCCGCCTTGCCGGTAAAGACGTTGGCATTGCCGGCATTGACCACCAGCCCGCGCGCCTTGCCGCCTTTCAGCGCGTCCCGGAACCATTCCACCG
>CAXTJY010000166.1:0-7830 GCA_964244395.1 uncultured Rhodovarius sp. | reverse complement strand
AAGCGCACGCCCAGCCCCAGCCGGCCGTAGATTTCCAGCGTGCGCTTGGCGAAGCAGATGGCGCGGCTGCCGGTGCTGACGGTGTCGTCATCGTCCAGCAGCACCACCCGCACGCCGCGCCGCGCCAGATCGAGTGCCGCGGTCAGCCCGACCAGCCCGCCGCCTACGATCACCACCGGCGCATGGTCCTCGGCCCCTCGCGGCGCAAAGGCGGAGAATCGTGGGGGGACGAACCGCATCACTCCACCCGCAGCGTGTGCCCTTTCTCCAGCGATCCCCACATCGCCACGTCGCGTTCCGCCGTCCAGATGCGCGGATGGGCGATGCCGCTGGCCTCGTCGAAGGCACGGCTGACGTTGAACGGCATGCAGTGCTCGAAGATGACCCAGTGGCCGTAGATCGGCGTCAGCCGCTCCATCGCGCTGTCGTAGCAGGTCTTCAAGTTCCAGCCCTTCGCCACGGAATGCTGAGCGATCATGAACAGGTCGGTGACGAAGCTGCGTGTCTCCTCGATGGCCTGGTTCACATCGGCCTTGGTCAGCAGGGCGCGACCCCGGCCGGGCACCAGCTTCTCGGCGCCCAGCGCCTGCACCTGCAGCAGCGTCCGCGGCCAGTCAGCGAAATGCGCGTCGCCGCAATAGGGCGTGGCGCCGAATTCCACGATGTCGCCGGCGAACAGCACCTTCTCCTTCGGCAGCCAGACGACAGTATCGCCGGCCGTGTGGCTGCGCCCGATCTGGATGATCCGCGCCTCGCGGTCGCCCAGCGGCAGCGTCATCTCGGTTTCGAAGATCTGGGTCGGCCAGGTCAGGCCCGGGATGCTCTCGCGCCCGCGGAACAGGCGGGGGAAGCGGCCGATTTCGCTGTCCATGTCCTGCTGGCCACGCTCCTCGATCAACGCGCGGGTGGCCGCGGAGGCGATGATGGACTTCGCCGGATAGCCGCTGGCGCCCAGCACCCGCACGGCGTGATAATGGGTCAGCACGATGTCGCTGACCGGCAGGGGCGTGACCTGGGCGATACGCGCCTGCACGTCGGCCGCCATCAGCGGCGTGGCCTGGGCGTCCACCACCACCACGCCATCGCGCCCCACGATCACGCCGGAATTCGGGTCACCCTCGGCAGTGTAGGCGTAGAGGCCGGCGCCGAGCTCGTCGAAGGTTACCGTCTTGTCGCGCGTGTCGTTGGTCGAGGCGAAGCTCATGTCGGCATTCTTCCTTGTGCTGGCGGGCAGGTTGGTTTCAGATGCAACCAATGTCAACGACCTTCGAACTGGCCGGTTTCCTGCCTTACCGCCTCGCGGTGGCGGCCGAGCGGGTGTCCGCCCGCTTCGCCCGGCAATACGCCGCGCATGGCATCAGCATTCCGCAGTGGCGCGTGCTGGCGGCGCTGGGCAGTTTCGGTGAGACGCATGCCACGCAGCTGACGGCGCTGACGACGATGGACAAGGTGAAGGTGAGCCGGGCGGTGGCGGCGCTGCTGGCGGCGGGTCATTTGCGTCGCCGGACGGACGGCGAGGACGCCAGGCGCGACCAGCTTGCGCTGACGGCGAAGGGCCAGGCGCTCTACGCCACGCTGATCCCGCTGGCGCTGCGCATGCAGGCGGAGCTGCTGGCCGAGCTGGCACCCGAGGGGGCGGCCGCGCTGGATGCGGCGCTGACGCGGCTGAGTGGCTGAAGCGGGCAGTCCTGCGGCGACTCCTGAGCGCTTCCGGCAGGTCCTGCGCGCCATGCGCGATCCGCGAAGGGCCGGGCCGTATGGCGGGCATGGGCGGCCAGTCGGCTGGTACCGAGCGGTAAGTTCAGCCGGCCGCGGAGACCTCTTCCACCGCCGCCAGGTGGCGCCGCGTGATCTCTTCCGCCCATTCGGCATAGCTGCGCGAGCCGAGTTCGGCCACCAGCATCCGGTGCGCGCAGACGTCGATGTTGCGGCGGATGCCTTCCAGGCACGCCTGATCCGCCTCTGCCCTGCCGAAAGGGCCGGCGATCTGGAACATGTCCAGCACATCGGCCGGCCCAGCATCGGGCCTCCAGGCCGTGGCTGTGTCGCGGAAACGACCGCCCCAGATGGCGAATGTCTGGCTTTGCATGATTTCAACCTGCCGCATCGACATGAATGACCAGTGAAGGGCGGTGGTGGGCGCTCACGGGCTCGAACCGTGGACCCGGTGATTAAGAGTCACCTGCTCTACCAACTGAGCTAAGCGCCCGCCAAGGGCGGCTTTCTACAGGCTGGCGGCGGTTTGTCCAGCCCCGCTGTGGGGCGGCCAGTGGCGTGCAGGATGCCGCCCACCGGCAAGGCGCGCCGCTTGCCCTCCAGCGCTCCACCCCTCACTCCCGCGCGGGGCCAAACTCCGCATCGCGATAGACGTGCGCCGAGATCAAAATCCCGAAGCCGATCATCGCGGTCAGCATGGCCGACCCGCCATGGCTGATCAGCGGCAGCGGCACGCCGCCGACGGGGATGCTGCCCGTCACCATCGCCACGTTGACGAAGATGTACAGGAAGTAGTTCGTCCCCAGCCCGATCCCCAGCAGCCTGCCGAACTGATGCTTGCTGCGCAGCGCCACCAGGAAGCAGTAGGCCACCACCAGGCTGAGCAACCCCAACGTCGTGAGCGCACCGACCAGGCCGAATTCCTCCGCGATCATGGTGAAAATGAAGTCGGTCTGCTTCTCCGGCAGGAAGTTCAGGTGCCCTTGGGTGCCTTGCAGGAACCCTTTGCCCCAGATACCACCGGAGCCCAGCGCGATTTTGCTCTGGATGATGTTGTAGCCGGCGCCCAGCGGGTCGGATTCCGGGTCCAGGAAGGTGTGGATGCGGGCGCGCTGGTAGTCCCGCAGATTGTCGTAGATGAAGGGCGCGGCGCCGGCCGCCGCTGCTCCGGCCAGGGCGAATTTCCACCAGCGCATGCCGGCCGCCCAGAACAGCGCCGCCCCCAGCACCGCGGTGATCATGGCGGTGCCCAGATTGGGCTGCTTGAAGATCAGCCCCACCGGGATCAGCACCGCCACCGCCGGCGGGATGAGGAAGAGCGGATTGCCCATCCGTTCCCAGCTGGCCTTGGAGAACCAGGCCGCCAGCGCCACCACCATCATGATCTTCATGAGCTCCGACGGCTGAAGCTGCATGGGGCCGAGGTCGATCCAGCGCTGCGCCCCGCCGCCGACCGAACCGTGCAGCGCCACCAGCACCAGAAGCGCCAGCGCGCCGGCATAGCCGACCCAGGCGAGGCGGGCGATGATGCGGATATCGACCAGCCCGATGCACAGCATCATCACCAGGCAGAAGCCGAAGCGCAGGGCGTGCTTGGTGGCGTAGAGGTCCGGATTGCCGGAGCCCGCGGAATACAGCGCGACATAGCCGATGGCACCGATGGCACAGAGCAGCGCCACGAAGCCCCAGGGAATGCGCCAGAGGTTCTGGAAGATGCCGGCGCCGCGGTCGCGGGTGAGCAGCCGCTTTTCGAAGACCTGCGACACTAATAGTTCATGACCGGGCTCGACCCGGTCACCTCCTCGACGCCCGAGAGATGGCCGGGTCGAGCCAGGCCATAACGATAGATGGTCACCCCGACCTCCCTTCCGCCAGTCGCGGCCCCACCGGCACGGTCCTGAAGCGGTTCATCGTCTCGATCATGATGTCCTTGGCCAGCGGTGCCGCGGCGCCGGAGCCGGAGGTGCCATGCTCTACGATCACGCTGATGGCATATTGCGGGTTGTCGTGCGGGGCATAGGCGACGAACAGCGCGTGCGGCCGCCACTCCCGCGGCACCTGGTTCACGTTGTAGCCGCGCTCGCGCTGCTCCCGCGTCACCCGGCGCACCTGTGTGGTGCCGGTCTTGCCGGCGAGCTGGCCGTATCCGGCCGGCAGCTTGGCGCTGGCCGCGGTGCCGCCGCCCTCGTTCACCACTGCCCACATCGCCTCACGGATCAGCCGCAGGTCGCGATCGGCAATGCCCAGCAGGGGGAAGTCCTCCGGCCGGCCGCCGCGCACGGTCCGCCCGCCGATGCTCCGCGTCAGGTGCGGCTGCAACGCGCGCCCGCTGGCCAGCCGCGCCGCCATCGTCGCCATGCTGAGCGGCGTGAGCTGGTAGAAGCCCTGGCCGATGCCGTGCACGATGGTGTCGCCGATGTTCCAGGGCCGACCCTGCGCCTCGCGCCACTCCCGCGTTGGCATCAGGCCGCGGCGGGTGCCGGGCAGCTCGACCTCCAGGTCCACGCCCATGCCGAAGCGGCGCCCCATGGCGGCGATGCGGTTGATGCCGACGCGCCGCGCCATTTCGTAGAAATACACGTCGCAGCTCAGCTTGATGGCGCTGCGCATGTCCATGCCGCCATGGCCGGAGCGGTTCCAGCAGTGGAAGCGGGTGTCGCCGAAATCCAGGTGGCCGGGGCAGGAGACGCGCTCGCCGGGGGTCGCCACCCGGGCCTCCAGCGCCGCCAGCGCCACCATCATCTTGAAGGTGGAGCCCGGCGCGTAGAGCCCGTTGGTCGCCTTGTTTATCAGTGGCGTGGAGCGATGCGCCGTCCACTGCCGCCACTGCGCGTTCGAGACGCCGGAGTTGAACACGTTGGGGTCGAAGCTGGGCTGGCTCGCCATCGCCAGGATTTCGCCATTGCGGGCGTTGAGGACAACGGCGGAGGTGCCCTCCTCGATCTTCGAGCGGAGGGTCTTCTGCAATTCGGTATCGACGGAGATTTCCACGTCCTGGCCAGCAACGCCTTCGCGCCGGTCCAGCTCGCGGATCACCCGGCCGACCGCGTTGACCTCCAGCTGCACGGCGCCGGCCCGGCCGCGCATCAGCGTGTCATGGTGCCGCTCGACGCCGGACCGGCCGACGCGCACGCCGGGCAACTGCAGCAGCGGGTCGCCATCCATGTCGCGCTCCGCCGGGGGCGCCACGTAGCCCACCATGTGCGCGAGGTGCTCGCCCTCCGGGTAGAGCCGCGTGGTGCCGACGTCGATCAGGATGCCCGGCAGGTCGGGCGCGTTGACCTCGATGCGCGCCATTTCCTCCCAGGAGAGGAATTCGCGCACGATGGTGGGCACGAAGCGCCGGCGGCGGCGCAATTCACGTTCGACGCGGGCGCGCTCGGTCTCGGTGAGCGGCACGATTCGGCCGAAGGTCTCCAGCGACGCGCCGACGTCCTGGGTCTGCTCGGCTACCAGCAAGGCGCGCCAGTTCAGCCGGTTGCCGGCGACGACCAGGCCGTTGCGGTCGAGGATACGGCCGCGCGGTGGGCTGAGCAGGCGGGCGGAGAGGCGGTTCTCCTCCGCCAGCGTGGCGAAACGGGCGCCCTCCTCCACCTGCAGCTTGTGCAGGCGGTAGCCGAGGAAGCCAAAGGCGCCGAGCTGAATGCCGCCCAGGATGAGGGCGCGGCGGGTGAAGACCGAACGCCGCTGCTCCTCCTCACGCTTTACGCCGCGCATGGAGAAGCCTGCGATGCCGGACTCGCGCTTTTTCCACGGCATCTTCATGCCTCGGACTCCGCCATCGCCCGGTGCGCACGGGAGAGCAGCCAGGCCAGCCCTGGGTAAATGCCCACCGAGATAGCCACCTGATGCAGCGCCGGCGTGGTCGGCGGAAGCTGCCAGTCCAGCAGGCCGGTCAGCGCCCAGGCCAATGCCGCCGCGCTGGCCGCAACGCCGCAATAGATCACCCACACCATGCCGAACCCCTGCCGCGCGACGAAGCCGCGGAAGCGCAGCGCCACGCCATACGCCACCAGCAGCACCAGCACGCCGGAGGCAAAGGGCGCGTTGGCCAGCAAATCGGCGGCGATGCCGATGCCGAAGACGGCGGGGGGCGGCATCGCGGCGGGGCGGAAGACCGTCCAGAAGAAGACGCAGGGCAGGCACAGCGCCATCACCAGCCCCGGCGCGCCCACCGGCACGCCGCCCATCACCATCAGCACCAGCGTGGCCATGGTGGGGAAGGCTCCACGCATGATGGCATCGACCCGCCGCAGCAGGCCGGCGGGCGGCTCCATCCGCCCACGGACGGGGGGTTTCATCGCCCTTGCGCGCGCGCTGAGCGGGCCAGGCTACGGTGCGGCAGGAGCGGCACCGCATACGGGGCGGACCAGGTCATCGCCGCGCGCGGGGTTCGGGGCGGGCGACGGCTTCGGGCGGCAGAATGCCGGACAGGCCGAAATCGAACAGGCGCACCACGTCCAGCCGGTCCAGCCGGGCGAACAGCTCGACCTCCGGCGCGCCGCTTTCCGTCCACCGCACCACGCCGACCGGCAGTCCGGACGGAAAGGCGCCGGCCTCGGCCGACGTCACCACCCGGTCTCCCTCTCGCGGCACCTGGCCTTCCGGCCAGTGCTGCAGCCGCGGCCGGGCCGCATTGTTGCCCACCATGATGGCGCGCGCGCGGCTGTTCTCCAGCGTGACCGGGATGCGGCTGTTGATGTCGGTGGCCAGCAGCACCCGGGCGCTGCGCGTGCCGACCTCGGTCACCCGGCCGACGAAGCCGCGCTCATCCAGCGCCACCTGACCCTTGCGGGCGGGAGTCTGGCTCGCGGTGGCCAGCAGCACGGCGCGGGCATAGGTGCCGCCGCCGTCGGCGACGACGCGGCTGGTGAAGAAATTGGGCGCCGGGTCCGGAATCCAGGCGAGCTGGCGCCGCAGCATGGAATTCTCTGCCTCCAGCGCCAGGGCGGTGGCCTGCCAGCGGTGCAGGCGGTCATTCTCCTCGCGCAGCAGGGCGTTCTCGGTGCGCATTTCCCACAGTTGCTGGGCGTCGCGCAGCAGGTCGCGCGCCGCGCCCACCGGCTCCTGCGCCACGGCCCAGACGGGCGTGAGCAGATCGGCCAGCGCCATGCGGGCGCGTTCGATCAGCAGCGCATCGGCCTTGCCGAGCAGCATGGCCCCGAACGCAGCTGCGATCAGAACCGGCAAAGACAGGCGCGACAGCACCTGCCGCAGGGGAATGCTGAGTCGGATCAAGGTTCTATCCGGTCAGAGGGTTCAGTCTTAATACATGCTCGTGAGCACCTGGCGAAGCCGTTTCAGCTCCTCCAGCGCCCGGCCGGTACCCAACGCCACGCAATTCAGCGGCTCTTCCGCCACCACCACGGGCAATCCTGTCGCATCGCGCAGCACTTCGTCCAGCCGATACAGCAGCGCGCCGCCACCCGTGAGTACGATACCCTTGTCCACGATGTCGGCGGCCAGCTCCGGCGGGGTGTTCTCCAGCGCCACCTTCACCGCTTCCACGATCTGCGTCACCGGCTCGGCCAGGGCGAAGGCGATCTCGCGTTGGCTGACGGCGACCTCGCGCGGCACGCCGTTCATCAGGTCACGGCCCTTCACTTCGGTGAAGCCGCCCTCGCCTTCGTCGGGCGGTGGTGCTGCTGCGCCGATCTCCATCTTGATCCGCTCGGCCGAGCTTTCACCGATCAGCAGATTGTGGGCGCGGCGGATGTAACTGATCACCGCCTCGTCCATCTTGTCGCCGCCGACACGCACGCTGCGGGCATAGACGATGCCGCCCAGCGAAATCACCGCCACCTCGGTCGTGCCGCCGCCGATATCGACGACCATCGAACCGGAGGGCTCGGTGACCGGCAGCCCCGCGCCGATCGCGGCGGCCATCGGCTCCTCGATGAGCAGCACCTTCCGCGCGCCGGCGGACTCCGCGCTCTCCTGGATGGCGCGACGTTCGACGGCGGTGGACCCCGAAGGGACGCAGACGATGATCATCGGCGAGGCGAAGCTGCGGCGATTGTGCACCTTCCGGATGAAATGCTTGATCATCTCCTCAGCCACCTCGAAATCGGCGATCACGCCGTCGCGCAGCGGGCGGATGGCGGCGATATTGCC
>CAXTJY010000165.1:6302-7837 GCA_964244395.1 uncultured Rhodovarius sp. | reverse complement strand
CCGGCTTCGTCGGCACGGCCGGGCTGGCGGTCACCGCGCGGAAAGGGTGGGCTTCCGGCAACCCGTCGCCCAGCCAGCCTTGCAGGTCGCGAATCTGCTGCGGGAACTGGTCCGCCGCCGTCGCCGCGTTGGGGTTGAGGGCGTAGGCGGTCCGCCCATCGCTGCCCGGGGCGCGGCCGAGGCCCAGGTCGATGCGGCCGGGTGCGATGGCCTCCAGCACGCGGAACTGCTCCGCGACCTTCAGCGCCGAGTAGTGCGGCAGCATGACGCCGGCGCTGCCCACCCGGATACGGCGGGTGGTGGCGGCGATGGCGCTGATCAGGATTTCCGGGGCGCTGCCTGCATGGGCGGAGGAGTTGTGGTGCTCGGCCAGCCAGTAGCGGTGATAGCCCCATTCATCGGCCCGCTGCGCGAGCGCCAAGGTCTCGCGGATCGCGTCGTCGGGGCCGCGGCCGGTGACGACGGAGGATTGGTCGAGGATGGAGAGCGACAGGGCCATGCGGCGAATATGGCATGGCCCGGCCGCCAATCCAGCCGACCGTCAATCTTCCTGCTTCGGCGGCCCGGCCAGCACACCGCCGTCGATGACGATGCTCTGCCCCGTCATGAAGCCAGACGCGGCGCTGGCCAGGAAGACGGCGGCGCCGGCGATCTCGTCGGGTTCGCCGATGCGCTGCAACGGACTGTCGCGGGTGCGGCGCTTCAGGTTGGCTGGGTCCTCCCACAGCGCCCGGGCGAAGTCGGTGCGGACCAGGCCGGGGGCGATGGAGTTCACCCGCACGCCTTTCGGACCCCATTCCACGGCCAGCGCGCGCGCCAGCTGCATGTCGGCCGCCTTGGAGACGCCGTAGATGCCCAGCATGGGCGAGCCGCGGAAGCCGCCGATGGAGGAGACGAAGATGACCGAGCCCTCGCCGCGCTCCGCCATCGCCGGCACCGCCATCTGGCACAGCCACAGGTTGGAGCGGACGTTGCCGTTCATGATCCGGTCATAGGCGTCGTCCGGGATCGCCTGGCTCGGGCCGAAATACGGGTTCAGCGCGGCGTTGCAGACGAGGATGTCGATCTGGCCCCAGGCGGTCATGGTGGCGTCCACCAGGCCTTGCAGATCTTCCTTGCGGGAGATGCTCGCGGCATGCGCCATGGCGGTGCCGCCGGCCGCGGCGATCTCGTCCACCACCACCTGGCAGGCATCGAGCTTGCGGGAGGAGACGACCACGCGGGCACCGTGCTGCGCCAGGCGGATGCAGATGGCGCGGCCGATGCCGCGGCTGCCGCCGGTGACGACGGCGACGCGGCCGGTGAGGTCGAAGAGATTGTTCATGGCGCTGCTCCGTTTTCCCGAAGCCTAGCGCCCTCGCCTGGCGGCCCGCTAGGCCGGCGCCGCGCACAGCCGCAGCATCGCCTGGTCCACCGCCTCGTCATTCCCCGGGCCGAACACCACGCCCAGCACGCCGCCGCCGCAGCGCACGATGCGGCCCTCCAGCGGCGGCGCGCCCGGCAGCCCGATGGTCACCCGGGTGCCGGCCGCCACC
>CAXTJY010000165.1:5293-6292 GCA_964244395.1 uncultured Rhodovarius sp. | reverse complement strand
CAGGTCGATCAGCGGCAGCTCCAGCGTCCGCCCCGGCATCGACACCGTGGCGTCGTGCCCTCGCACCGGCCGCCGCTCGTAGATACGCCGCTCCTGCGCGTCATCCCGCAGGTTGTGCAGGAAGCTTTCCACCTCCGCGCGCAGCGTCGCCGCCTGTTCGCCGATGCCGCCGGCCGCGCCCTCGACCTTGTCGCTGACGTCGCCGGCCTCTTCGGCCAGCTTCAGCACGTCGCCCATGGCCTGGCTCACGCCGCCGGTGCAGGCGGCGACGCCCTGCAGGCGCTGGGTGATCTCGCGCGTGCTGGCGCCCTGCTGCTGCACCGCGGCGGCGATGGTGGTCGCGACCTCGTCGATGCGGGCGATGGTGCGGCTCATGCCGCCCATGGCGCGGGCGGCGTCCTCGGCGGCGGCGCGCATCGCGGCGATCTGCGCGGCCACGTCCCCGGTCGCGCGCGCGGTCTGGTCGGCCAGTTGCTTCACCTCGCTGGCGACCACCGCGAAGCCCTTGCCGGCCTCGCCCGCCCGGGCCGCCTCGATGGTCGCGTTGAGCGCCAGCAGGTTGGTGCGCCCGGCCACGTCGGAGATCACGCCCAGGATGTCGCCGATGCGGTCGGCGCTGCCGCTCACCGTGCGCATCCGCTCATCGACCGCCGCGGCCTCGCCCACTGCTTCCGCCGCCACGTCGGTGGCGCAGGCGGCCTGCCGGCTGATCTCGCCCACGCTGGCTGACATCTCTTCCACCGCCGCGGCGACGGCGGTGAGGTTCTCGCTCGCCGCCGTCGCCTCGATGGCGGTGTTGGATGCCCGGCCGCGGGTCTGCTGCACGGCCGCGCTCATCCGCTGCGCCGCCTTCCGCATGCCCTGGGAGGCCTGGTCGAGCTGGCCCATGACGCCGGCGAAGGACTGGCCGAAATCCTGCGTGTAGCCCTCGATGGAGGCGGCCCGGCGCACCCGGGCGGCGCCTGCCTTGTCGGCAGCGGCCTGCAGCCAGCCGCGCAG
>CAXTJY010000165.1:2255-5283 GCA_964244395.1 uncultured Rhodovarius sp. | reverse complement strand
CGGCGAGCGAGGGTTGCAGCGCGGGCCAGCGGGCGGCCAGGCCGTCGCGGAACACCTCCAGGGCCCCGGCCATCGCACCGATCTCGTCCTGCCGGCCGCGGCCCGGCACCGCCACGTCCAGCCGGCCGCTGGACATGTCCCGCATCGCGCCCGCCATGCCGCGCAGCGGGCGGGTCAGCCGGGCGGCACCCAGCAGCGCCGCGCCCAGGCTGGCCAGCGCGACCAGCAGGCCCAGCAGCAGCACCCGCGTGATGGCCATGGACTGCGCCAACTCCCACTGCGCCAGCGGCACCGCCAGCAGCACCACGGCGCGCGCCTGCCCGTCCAGGTCGGGCAGCGGCAGCGCCCGTAGCCGATAGGACGCGCCGCCGATCGACTGCGTCGTTCCCGCCTCGCTCAGGGCGTCCGAACCGGCGGCGACGAGCGGCAGAAGCTGGTTCACCTCCGGCCCGGGCAAGGTGGAGGCGCCCAGCCGCTCGCCGGCGAGCAACATGATTTCGCCGCCGGCGACCTGGGCGATGGTGGCGGCCGTCCCGGCATCGAACTGGCCGGCGATGCGGAGGGTGCCGACCACGGCATTGCCCTCGATGAGGGGAATGGTGGCGCCGAAGCTGAGCTGCCCGCTGCTGACGGACACCGTGATGCCCACCGCGGCCTCGCCCAGCAGCGCCCGGGCCACATCGGCCATGCCGGATTTGTCGTCGCCGGCGCGACCGGGATTATGGCCGCGGGCGAGGACGCGGCCGTTGCGGTCCGTCGCCTCCAGCACCGCAACCATCGAGTCATGCCGGTGCAGAAGGTCGAAAGTCGTTTCTAGCCGGCTGCGCACCGCGACCGCGTCGCCGCTGGCCACCCAGCCCCGCAACAGCGCCTGTTGCGCCAGTGCCTGGGCGTAGACGAACATCCGTTGCTGCGCGGCGGCCATGGCGAGCTCGGTGCGCCCCACCGCCGCGTGCAGCGCGGCGCGGGTTTCCTGCTCGCGCAGCTGAATGACGGCGTGAATGCCCGCCGCGCCGATCAGCAGGGCGGCGGCCATTGCGGGGATCATCCCGAGCAGCGCGATGCGCATGCCGATGCCGCGCCATTTCCCGTGTGCCATGTCCAACCTCGAATCCGCCGCGGAACATCTAGCCGGCGGCGGGTAAAGGGATCGTCACTGGATAGGCGGGCGCAACAGGCGGGAGGCGTTGCGCCGTCGGCGGTGCGAGAACGCCTCGCATGACCCAATTCCGCTGCATGCCGATGGACAGCCAGGCCGCCGGGCGCTTCCGCGCCACCGGCCGCGACGACCGGGGCGGCGCAGTGCATCGCCGGGTGGTGGATGGCGGGGGGTTTCCCTGCCGCCACTGCCTGCGTCTGGGCGTGCCGGGCGAGACGATGTTGCTGGCCAGCTGGGATTTGCCCGCGCCCACCGGCCCCTACTGGACGCCGAGCCCGGTCTTCCTGCACGCCGCCGATTGCGAGGCGCGGATCGAGCAGGACCGTCTGCCGGAGACGGTGATGGAGAACGCCATCATTTCACTGCGGCACTACGACGCCCATGGCATGTGCCTGTACGATCTCGGTCTGGTGCTACCCGGCACCGAAGCCGAGACGCCGCTGCGGGAGCGGCTGGCCGACCCCCGCGTGGCCTTCGTCAACATCCACACGGCGCGGCCGGGGTGCTGGCTGACGCGCGTGGAGCGCGGCTAGACCGGCCTGACGGGGGCGACCGTGCCCAGCCCGCCCACCAGCCAAAGCACCAGCAGCACCACCAGCACCAGGCCAAGCACGCCGCCCAGACCGCCGGCGCCGTAGCGGTTGTAGCCGTAATAGCCGCCGCCACCGCCCAGCAGGACGACGACCAGCAGGACGATCAAAAGGGTGCTCATGGGGCGGGTTCCGATGCGTGTTACGACCGCGATGATAACGCCGGCCGCCCCGCCGCGTTTCACATCGCCGCGCGCAGCCTTGCCAAGGCCTCGCTTTCGCCCAATGCCGCCAGCACGGCGTCGATCGGCGGCGACTGCAGGCTGCCGGTCAGCGCGGCGCGAAGCGGCTGCGCCACCGCGCCCAGCTTCACGCCCTCCGCTTCGGCGAAGGCCTTAAGGCGGGTTTCCAGCGCGGGCTTGCCCCAATCTCCGCCGGCCAGGGCCTCGCCGAGCCGGCCGAGGCGGGCGCGGGCCTCGTCGGTCAGCATGGCGTGCGCCTTGTCGTCGGCCGGCGGGGCGCCGTGGCCGAGCGCGAAGCGGGCCCCTTCGGCCAGTTCGACCACGGATTTGGCACGCTCCTGCATTGCCGGCATCAGCGCCTTGATGCGGGCCAGGCCGGTGGCATCCGGGTGCAGCCGTTCCGCCACCATGGCGGCGAGGCGTGCCGGGTCGGCGGCGCGCAGATACACGCCGTTGAGGTGGGTGAGCTTGGCGTAGTCCATGCGCGCTGCGGCACGGCCGACATCGGCGATGTCGAACACCTTTGCGGCTTCCTCGGCGCCGATGATCTCCGTATCGCCCTGGCTCCAGCCGAGCCGCAGCAGCGCGTTGAGCGCCGCCTCCGGCAGGATGCCCTGGTCCCGCCACTCCAGCACGCCCACGGCGCCGTGCCGCTTCGACAGCTTGGCGCCGTCCGCGCCGTGGATCAGGGGGACATGGGCGAAGGCAGGGCGCGTCCAGCCCATGGCGTCGAACACCATGCACTGGCGGAAGGTGTTGGTCAGGTGGTCGTCGCCGCGGATGACATGGGTGATGGCCATGTCGTGGTCATCCACCACCACGGCATGCAGGTAGGTGGGGGTGCCGTCGCTGCGCAGGATGATCATGTCGTCGAGCTCGGCATGGCTGACCTCGACGCGGCCCTGCACCAGGTCGTCCACCACGGTGCTGCCGCCGCGGGGTGCCTTGATGCGGATGGCGTAGGGGCGGCCCTCCTCGGCCGGGCCGGGGGTGCGGTCACGCCAGTGGCCTGGGTAGTGCGGCGGGCGGCCGGCGGCCTGGGCGGCCTCGCGCATCGCTTTCAGTTCGTCGGCGGTTTCGTAGGCGCGATAGGCTTT
>CAXTJY010000165.1:0-2245 GCA_964244395.1 uncultured Rhodovarius sp. | reverse complement strand
CGGCCAGCAACTGCTCGGCCACCTCGCGGTGGCGGGCCTCCCGGCTGCTTTGCATCACCGGCGGCTCGTCTGGCGACAGGCCGAGCCAGGCCAGGCTTTCCAGGATCTGCGCCACCGCCTCGGGGGTGCTGCGCGACTTGTCGGTGTCCTCGATGCGCAGCAGGTACCGGCCGCCATGCCGGCGAGCATAAAGCGCGTTGAGATAGGCGGTGCGGGCGCCGCCGATGTGCAGGAAGCCGGTCGGGGACGGCGCAAAACGGGTTCGGACGGTCATGCGATAATTCAATCTTTGGATGGCGCGAAGGTGGGGGGCGGTGCAAAGCCGATTCGGGCGGTCATGCGGCAACCCGCCTTGCGGATGGAACGAAAGTGGGCGAGGGGGCGAGGCGCGTTCGGACGGTCATGGGGCGGATATCCCCGGGGGCCGCCCGCGCGTCCAGTGGCCAGCATTACAAGACTGACAGAAAAGACCTTTGCCGTTGACGGCAGCGGGTTGCCCGCCCTGTAGCAAGGGCATGTCGCAATCCACGCTTGCAGCGGGTTTCGCGTCGCCCGGCCGGGAGGCCTTTCGCTTCGGCAGCCTGGCGGCGGCGCAGCAGGGCAGGCTGCTGCTATGGCTTCCGGTGGCGATGGCGGCCGGCATTCTCGCGTATTTCCAGTTGCCGGAGGAACCGGGGGTTGCCTGGCAGGGTCTTGCGCTGCTGCCGCTGGTCGCGGCCGTGGTGGCGTGGCGCCGCGCCCCGATAGCGGCGGCGGTGCTCACGCTGGCCATGGCTGCATCGCTGGGCTTTGGCCTGGCCGCCTGGCACGCCGCGCGCGCCGCGGCGCCGCTGGAGTTGCCCCGCACCGCCGTCATGGTGACGGGCACGGTGGCCGAGTTGGACCGCCTGCCCGAAGGTGTCCGAATCACACTGAACGGCGCCAGCTGGGACGGCGGTGCGCCTGCCGCCCGCCACATCCGCATCCGTCTGCATCAGCGCGACGCCGCGCGGCCGGAGCCCGGCCAGGTCGTTACCCTGCGCGCCCTGCTGCGGCCGCCCTCCGCGCCGACCCACCCCGGCGCCTGGGATTTTCAGCGCGCCGCGTATTTTTCCGGGCTCGGCGGCAGCGGCACTGCGCTGGGCCCGCTGACCCTGGTGGAAGGGGCGGGGACGGCACCGCCGCTGGCCGGGCTGCGTGCCGCCGTCGAGGCCCGGGTCCAGGCCGCCATCCCCGGGGCAGCCGGCGCCATCGCCGCTGCGCTGATCACCGGCGGCCAGTCCGCCATCCCCGCCGCCGAGATGGCGGCGATGCGGGATTCGGGGCTGGCGCATCTGCTCAGCGTCTCCGGGCTGCATATCGCCATCGTGATGGGGCTGAGCTTCTGGGTCATCCGCTTTGCCCTGGCGCTGTGGCCCTGGCTGGCGCTGCGGGTGGATGTGCGGCTGCCGGCCTCGGTGGCGGCGTTGGCCCTGGGCGGGTTCTACATGGTGCTTACGGGCAGCGAGGTGCCGATGCAGCGCAGCTTCGGCATGGCGGCGCTGGTAACGCTGGCGCTCATCGCCGGGCGGCGTGCGCTGACCCTGCGCGGCCTGGCCATTGCGGCGGCGGTGGTGCTGGCGCTGCAACCGGCGGCGCTGCTCGGCCCGTCCTTCCAGATGAGTTTCGCCGCCGTGCTGGCGCTGATCGCGGCGTGGGAATGGGCGCGGCCATATCTGCGGCAGCCTAGCGAAAGACGGTCCTGGTGGCGCCGGGCGGGGCTGCTCCTGCTGGGCTCCATCGCCACCTCGGTGCTGGCGGGCACGGCGACGACGCCGTTCGGCCTGCACCATTTCGGCCGGTTCCAGCTCTACGGCGTGGCGGCCAACGCGCTGGCGGTGCCGCTCACCAGCTTCCTCATCATGCCGGCGGCCATGCTGGCAGCCCTGCTGATGCCGCTGGGGCTGGAGGCGTGGCCGCTGCGCCTGATGGCATGGGGGGTGGAGGGCGTGCTGGCCATCGCCCGCTTCGTGGCCGCCTGGCCGGGCGCCAGCCTGTCGGCCGTGCCACTGCCGGGCTGGGGGCTGGCGCTGACCGCGCTTGGCATGGTGTGGCTGGCGCTGTGGCGCGGGCCGGCCCGGCTCGCCGGGGTGGCGCTGACCGGGCTAGGGCTTTGCGCCGGCCAGTTCAGCCGGCCGCCGGACGCGCTGATCTCGACCGATGCCCGGCTGCTGGGCCTTCGCGACGGCGCCGGTGATCCTCGCCGGCGCACGTGAGCCACTCGTCC
>CAXTJY010000164.1:2846-7894 GCA_964244395.1 uncultured Rhodovarius sp. | reverse complement strand
CCGCCATGTCGAGGTCGGCGGCCACGGCGAAGAAGCGATCCAGCGCCGGGTCGCCGATGACAAGGCCGTTGACGTTGCTGCCGATCTCGACGCCCGCGAAGTTTTCCGCCCGGAGGCGGCGCAGTGCCTGCTCGGCCAGCGCCAGGTCCTGCAAAGGCACGGCGCCCAGCCCAATCAGCCGGCCACCCGAATCCGCCACCATGGCGGCGATGCGGTCATTGATGTGGCGCAGCAGCACGGCCGCGTGGTCCGGCGCCATCCAGGTCGAGAACAGCTCCGGCATCGGCGAAATCGCCTGGTGGGTGATGCCGCGCGCATCCAGCTCGGCCAGTCGCCGCCCGACATTCCAGCAGGCATCCGACACGGTGCGATACACCGCGCCATCGATCATGACGTTTCCCTGCCCCGGCCCGCCCGGCGCCATGCTGGGCCAGCCCTTCGGCGCGCCGGGGTTGGGCGGGAAATCGCCCGGCACGGCGTGGGCGTGCACATCGATGATGTCTGGCATGGCGCCTCCGATAGGCGAGGTTGCGGGCGGCCCGCCAGGCCGTCAATCGTACGGGCCGGCTATTGAATCCGGATATTCCGGCTGCGCACGATGGCCCCCAGCCTGGCGCTTTCCTCCGTCACATAGGCCGGCCACGCCTCCAGCGGCTGACGCTCCGGCGTCACCGCCAGCGCTTGCAGCCGCTGCGCCATGTCCGGCGCCGTCAGCGCCGCGGTGCAGGCCTGGTTCAGCCGGCGCAGGATCGGCTCCGGCGTGCCGGTGGGCGCCAGCATGCCGACATGCTCGGTCACCTGCACCTGCGGCAGCCCCTGTTCGGCGAAGGTCGGCACGTTCGGCGCCAGGGCGCTGCGCTGCGGCTGGCACACGCCAAGCGCCTTCAGCTCGCCCGAGTTGATGAAGCCCATCACCGAGGCGGCGGGCATGAAGACCATGCCGGCCTCGCCCGTCAGCACCGCCTGCACGGCGGGGCCGCCGCCGCGATAGCCGACCTCCAGCACCTCGATGCCGGCGGCTTGCAGGAACTGTTCGGTGGCGAGGTGCGAGGTCGCGCCGACGCCGGCATTGGCGTAGCTCTGGCCGCCCCGCCGGGCCAGCGCCACATACTCGGCCACGCTGTTCACCGGCGAATTGCGGGCCACCAGCATGAACATCGGCATCGACACCAGCAGGCCGACGCCGACGAAGGCGGTGCCCATGTCGAAGGGCAGTTGATAGAGGTGGGGCGCCGCGGCGTAGGTGCTGTTGGGGGTGATGACCAGGTTGTAGCCATCGGGGCGGAGCCGCGCGGCGGAGGCCATGCCGATGGTGCCGTTGGCGCCGACCCGGTTGTCCACGACGAAGGGTTGGCCGAGATCGGTGCCCAGCTTGCCGGTCAGCACGCGGGCGAAGGTGTCGGTCGGGCCGCCGGGGCCCCAGGGTACTACGACGTTGACGGGGCGGGACGGGTAGGCCTCCTGCGCCAGTGCCGGCAGGGCGAGCGGTGCGGCCAGGATGGCGCGGCGGGTGACGTTCATTGTTGTTTCCTCCTTCATGGCAGCCAGGCCGGCGTGCCGGCCCAGATGTCGCTCGCAGTGAGCACCCTGTCGGTCAGGCCCTGTTCGGCGCAGAAGCCCGCGGCGAGGGTGAGGGCGGGCGTCAGCGCGGCGCGCGGGCGCGGGGTGATGCCGGCCTGGCGCATGGCGCCCAGCAGGTCGCGCAAGGCCGCGTCCGGTAGGTCGCGACTTGCCACCATCAGGTGGTTGACCGGGATGAAGCCGTGCCGGGCCTGGAAGGCGGCGCCGGCGCCGGGCGGGAAGACGGGGCTGAGCGTCGCATCGGCCGGCGTCTCCATGCCGAAGATCGCGGCATCCAGACTGCCGTCGCGCAGCATGGTCTCCAACACGGCCCCGGCGGGGGCGCGCTCCACCCAAAGCGGGTCGCGGAACTCCGCGACATGCGCGTCCTCGAAGGTGACCCAGCGGATATCGTCCGGCGGCACGTCGTGCTCGTGTTGCAGGGTGCCGCGCAGCCACATGCCTGTGGTCTGGCTGTAGGCGCGCACGCCAACGCGCCGGCCGCGCAGGTCGGCCGGGCAGGCAATCCCCGCCGCGACGCGGCCGATCAGCGCCGCCTCCTGCGCCCGCTCCGCCAACACGACGGGCAGCAGCACCAGCGGCTTGCCGTGCGCCCGGGCCATCAGGAAGGTGGCGATGGCCATCTCGCTGACGTCATAGGCGGCGTGGCGCACCATGGCGGCGAATGCCTTGGGGATCGGCGCGATGGCCGGCATCTCCCACCCCGCCGGCGGCGCGGCGAACAGCCCCTCGGTCAGCGCGGTGCGGCCGATGGCGAGCTTCACGACAGGCTGTCCAGCACATGCGGGAAGACCGACTGGTAACCCTCGCCGTAGGTGATCGACTTTTCGCTGTTGCGCGCCGCCTGGGCGCCGCGTTGCAGGGCGACGCGGGTGTAGTATTCCCACAGGTGCTCCTGCCCGGCCATGCATTCGATGGCGGCACGTTTCTGGGCCCAGGCGCTGTCGATGCCCAGCAGAACGTCAGGCTTCCAGCCGCATTGCTCGGGCTGGTGCGGCTCGAACAGGAAGACAGGCGGGGCGCCCAGCACCTTGGTTTCCGGCTTGTGGCCATGCGCCTGGGCGGTGATGCGGGCGTGCTGCGCGAAGTCGGTCACCGCCGGGTGGTCGTGGTTGTAGATGTCCTCCTTCGAGTGGGTGAGGATGGCGGCGGGTCGGGTGGCGCGCATCACGTCCACCATCCGGAACAGCGAATCCTGGCTCAGCGTGATCGGGTAGTCGCCCAGGTCCCAGAACTGGATGTCGTGCACCCCCAGCACCTGCGCGGCCGCCTCGGCCTCCTTCTGCCGCTCGGCCTTCACCCGCTCCAACGTCATGCCTGGCTGGCGCCACAGCTTGGCCGATTCGCCCCGCTCGCCATAGCTGAGGCACACCACGGTGACCTGCATGCCGCGCGCCGCGTGCAACGCGATGGCGCCGCCGGCGCGCCAGACAAAATCGGCGGAATGGGCTGATACGACAAGAAGGCTCAAGGCGTGCTCCTGTGGGCGAGGGCGAGGATGGCGTTGGACAGCTCGACATCCGCCGAGCCGATGTCGAACACGGTCGAGAAATGGTTGTGCCCAGCCAGCTCCATGAAGGTCGCGGCCGGCACGAATTGATGCAGCGCCCGGCCCTGGTCGCGGAAGCCCTGCGGCTCCAGCTCGGCGATGGTCAGCAGCAGCGGGATGCGCAGCATCGGCAGCCGCGGCGCGGACGCCCGGACGGGGTAGAGGGCGGCGTCGGAGCCGTAATAGGCCTGCTCCGGCGGGCCGGGCGGGAAGCGGCTCGGATCATACACGCCCGAGATCAGCGCTGCCGCGGCGACGCCCGGGGCCTGCGCATGCAGCGCCAGGTAATCCGCCACATGCGCGGCCCCCGCCGACTGCCCCACCAGCACGATCCGCGCCGGGTCGCCGCCTTGCCCCGCGATGTTGGCCCGCACCCAGGCGAGCGCGGCGGCGATGTCCTCGACAACCGCCGGATAGCCATGCGCCGGCGCCAGGCGATAGGTCATGATGACGCCCACCATCCCGGCCCGCGCCGCCCAGGCCCCGATGTTGTCGTAGTAGAAGACACCCGGCCGGGTCTTGTCGCCGCCCGTGAAGCCTCCGCCATGAACGAAGACCAGCACCGGGCGCCCGCCCCCGCCGGGGACCGGCGAAGCAATGTTCCCGGGGACCGGCGAAGCGATGCTCCCGGGGACCGCCGAAACGACGTTGCCGAGCGAGAACACGTCCAGACGGTTGCGCGGGTCGGGCCCGTATCGAGCGTCGCGCAGTGTGGCCTCCAGGGTGGCCGGCATAACGGGACGCAGGGCATCGCCCGTGCGGCCGACGCCGTCGGCGCCCATGGTCGGACCGATTGTGCGGATGGCGGCCTGCACATCCGGCGGCAGCGCGGCCATCTGCGCCCCCGCCGGAGCAGCCAGCAACAGCGCGGTCACGGCGGCCAGTGCCGAGGCCAAGGCGAGGCGCATCACGGATTCTCCAGCGGCGGCGTGGCGTGGGTGCGAAACGCATCCGTCATCTTCATCCCCCAGGCCTGGCCACGGTTCCGCTCCGCCTCGGTCCAGGTGATGGTCTTCCAGTCCGGCGCCAGCACCAGCCGTGCGCCGCTATGCGCCAGCTCCACCCGGTTGCCGCCGGGCTCGTAGACGTAGAGGAAGAAGGTCTGCTGGATGGCGTGCTTGTGCGGCCCGTTCTCGATCGGCACCCCGGCATCGAGGAACACGTCGGCCGCTTGCAGGATGGCCTCGCGGCTGTCGAGCGCGAAGGTGATGTGGTGCAGCCGGCCCGGCACGCCGTTGGCCTCGCGGGCATAGGCGACGTCGTAGGATTTGTTGGTGGCGGTCAGCCACATCCCCGCCTCGGTGCCGTCATCCATCTCGATTCTTTCCGTGCACCGGAGACCCAGGTTGCGCTGGTAGAATTCGCGGCAGGAGCGGGGGCTGACCGCCAGGCAGTTGTAGTGGTCCAGCCGCCGCACGTTCACGCCGCGCGCCGGGTAGCGCTGCGCCTGATTCTTCAGGGAGGGGCGCTGCCCCTCCGGCGCCTCGTACCACTGGGTGTCATAGTAGAGCTCGACCAGATGGCCATCCGGGTCGCGGAAGCGCCAGCCGGTGCCGTGGCCGAAATTGCCGTCCTGCGGCGTCACCTCCACACCATCGGCGCGCAGCGTGGCCACCAGCCGCTCCAGCGCCGCCGGGCTGCGTGCGCGCCAGCCGGAATGCCCAAGTCCAGGCTTCGCCGCCGGCGTCAATTGCAGGCAAAATGTCTCGTAATCATCCCAACCGCGCAGGAAGACGCTGTCGCCCGCGCGCCCGCTGACGGTCATGCCCATGATGTCCGCGAAGAAAGCCAGGCTGTCGGCCAGGCAAGGCGTCAGCAGCTCGACATGCCCCAGATGGGCGACGTCCATCACCGGTTCCCGCAACGCGATTTCCTCCGTTTCGGGAAGGCTAGCGCGTGCGCCCGGGCTTGTCTTCGG
>CAXTJY010000164.1:0-2836 GCA_964244395.1 uncultured Rhodovarius sp. | reverse complement strand
TGGCGTGGTCAGGACCGCGCGACACCCGCCGACTGGCCTTCGGTCTCCGCCGCCAGCTCAGCCTCGATCGCCTCGGCCAGCCGGTCGGATTCGGCGGGGTCGTGGCCGCGCACCGGCTGCACCGTCTCGGCCTCGCCTTCGCCCTCGCCCTCTTCCTGCGGCTGGTCGTCCTGCTGGTAGCGTCGCTGCTGGTTGTAGCCGTTGGGCTGGCCCTGCTGCGCGCCGTTCTGCACCTGGCCCTGACCCTGCTGCGCCTGGTTCATCGCCCCGATGATCCGGAAGTAGTGCTCGGCGTGCTGGAAATAGGCTTCCGCCATCACCCGGTCGCCGCCGCCGGTCGCGTCGCGGCCAAGCTGCAGGTATTTCTCGAACAGCTGCTGCGCCGTGCCGCGCAGCCGCAGATCGGGGCCGGTGCTGTCGAAGACGTGATTGCGGTTCATCGGCTGCTGGGTGGGAGTCGCGGCCGAGCGGTACTGGCCACCGCCACCACCGCCGCCACCACCACCACCGCCTTGACGGTACCCACCACGGCCACGCATGCGTTTCATGTTCATTCGGTTGGCGCTTCTGTCATTCGAACTTGTGTCGTCGGGATTCGCGCAATGCGCGGGTGTGTCACGAAGAGCGGGAGCCCATTCCCTGATCGGGGACGACCCTTGTCGGGCATTCCGTTGCCGGAACGTCTGGGCAGGGCGCCCGACCAACGCCTCACGGCGCGGTTCGTGCGGCATTAGTGGGCCGGACCGCGGGGGAAAGCAAGCGGGGTTCGTCACCGGCGCAACACGGCCGCCCGCGGCACGCCCCCCAGGTCGGCGCGCGCCTCGACCCATTCAAGCCCCTGCGCCATCGCCAGCGCCGCCACCGCCGCCGCCTGACCCTGCCCCAGCTCCAGCACCGCCACGCCGCCCGGCGCCAGCAACCTAGGCAGATCGGCCAGGATGGCGCGGTAGGCGTCCAGCCCATCCACCCCGCCATCCAGCGCGGCGGCGGGCTCGTGCGCCGCTACTTCGGGCATCAGCCCGGCGATGGCCGCCGCCTCGATATAGGGCGGGTTGCCCAGGACGAGGTCGAAGCGGGCGTGCAGCGCCGCCGCCCAGTCGCCGGCCAGGAATTGCGCCGGCAGGCCCAGGGCGCGGGCGTTGCGGCGCGCCAGCGCGGCGGCGGCCGGGGCGATGTCGATGCCGATACCGGTGGCGCCAGGCAGCTCGCTCAGCACCGCCAGCAGCAGGCAGCCGGTGCCGGTGCCCAGATCGAGCACCCGGCGGGCGGCGGGGGCGTGCTCCAGAGCGGCCTCGACCAGCGCCTCGGAATCCGCCCGCGGGATCAGCGTGGCCGGCGAGACGGCGAAATCCAGCCCCCAGAAGCCGGCGCTGCCGGTGATGTAGGCCATCGGCTCGCGCCGGGAGCGGCGGGCCAGCATCGCCGTGAACCGCGCCGCCGCATCGGTCGGCACCGGCGCGCGGGAGTCGCGCAGCAGCGCCTCGGCGGTGGCGCCCATGGCGTGGCCGAGCAGCCGGCGCGCCTCCATCCGCGGCTGCTCGATGGCGGCGGCGCGGAGCACCTGGCCGGCCTGGCAAAGGAAGGCGCCGACCGATTCGCCGGGCTGGCAGGTCGCGCTCACCCCTCCGCCGCCGCCAGCCGCGCCGCCTCGTCCTCCGCCATCAACGCCTCGATGATCTCGTCCATCTCGCCCAGCATCACCCGCTCGATCTTGTGCAGGGTCAGCCCGATGCGATGGTCCGTCACCCGACCTTGCGGGAAGTTGTAGGTGCGGATCCGCTCGCTGCGGTCGCCGGTGCCGACTTGGCCTTTCCGGTCGGCGCTGCGCGTCGCGTCCAGCCGCGCCCGCTGCGCCTCGTAGATGCGGGCCCGCAGCACCTTCATCGCCTTGGCGCGGTTCTTGTGCTGGCTGCGCTCCTCCTGCATCGCCACCACCGTGCCGGTGGGGATGTGGGTGATCCGCACCGCTGAGTCCGTCTTGTTCACGTGCTGCCCGCCGGCCCCCTGGGCGCGATAGGTGTCGATCCGCAAATCGCCCTCATTGATCTGCACATCCACCTCCTCCGCCTCCGCCATCACCGCCACGGTCACCGTGCTGGTGTGGATGCGGCCCTGGCTTTCGGTCGCCGGCACCCGCTGCACCCGGTGCACCCCGCTCTCGAATTTCAGCCGGGCGAAGACGCTGGTGCCCTCCACCTCGGCGCTGGCGTTCTTCACCCCGCCCAGCTCGTTGTCGTCGAACTCCAGCAGCGTCCAGCGCCAGCCCTGAGTCTCTGCATAGCGCTGATAGGCGCGGAACAGCTCGGCGGCGAACAGCCCGGCCTCGTCGCCGCCGGCGGCGGGGCGGATTTCCAGGATGGCGCTGCGCGCATCGGCCTCGTCCCGCGGCAGCAGGGCCAGGCGGATTTCCCGCTCCAGCACCGGCAGCCGGGCCGTGGTCTCGGCCAGCTCCGCCTCGGCCAATTCCCGCATCTCCGGGTCCGCGAGCATCGCCTGGGCATCGGCCTGCGCCGCCCCCGCGGCGCGCCAGGCGGCGATTTTCTCGACGATCGGATCGAGCGACGACAACTCGCGCGACAGCGCGGCCACCTGGCCACCCTGCGCGGTCTCCAGCTGCGAACGCAGTTCCTCGGCGCGCCGGACGATCTGGTCGAGGCGGGGGGACAGGCCGGAATGGCTCATGGCGCGAAGGCTATCATTCGCGGGCCATGCCAGGGAGGGCGCGGTGCGGCAAGGCCGTGGACTTTCCTGGCGCAGCGGTTTTTTCCGTTCCGGCGACGGTTTCGGACAAAAGCCTTACCCCGCCACCGCCGGCCGCTGCCAGATGCCTTCCGGC
>CAXTJY010000163.1:0-7906 GCA_964244395.1 uncultured Rhodovarius sp. | reverse complement strand
CTCGTCGAGCTTGAAGGGCTTGATGATGGCTTCGATCTTCTTCATCGCATCCGATCTGCTGTGCAGCCCCGCCTAGACGTTTTGATGGTTGGCCGGAAACCTTGGCGATCCCTTCGGCCCGTTCCTCATGGCACGCCTTGGCCCAGCCCCACAATCCGGGGTTGATGGTGCGGCGGCGGATTGATGCGGCTTTTCCCCGCGTCTCCCGAGCCGTTGCCTAATTTCCATGCAAGCGACCCAGCGCGCCTTGCCCGCCGCGCCGCAACCCTCTTAAACATCGCGTAGCCGCCAGGATCGCCCGCATGTCCCACGCCGTTGTTCAGCCCGCGCAGCCCACGCCTCCGGGTCGCCCACAGAACGCGCTGCTCAGCGCCACCGGCACGACCATCTTCACGGTGATGTCCGCCCTGGCGAACCAGCACGGCGCCATCAATCTGGGCCAGGGCTTTCCGGATTACGACGGGCCGGACGACGTGATCGAGGCGGCCGCGGCGGCGCTGCGCGACGGCCGCAACCAGTACCCGCCGCTGACCGGCGTGCCGGAGCTGCGCCAGGCGGTGGCGGCGCACAATGAGCGCTTCTACGACCTCGACATCGACCCGAATCGCGAGGTCATCGTCACCTCCGGCGCCACCGAGGCCATCACGGCCTGCCTGATGGCGGTGGTGAACCCGGGCGACGAGGTGGTGCTGATCGAGCCGCTGTACGACACCTATGTTCCGACGGTGAAGCTGCTGGGCGGCGTCCCGCGTATCGTCCGCCTCAGCCCGCCGCATTGGGAACTGCCGCGGGCGGAGCTCGCCGCGGCCTTCGGCCCGCGCACCAAGGCCATCCTATTCAACACCCCGATGAACCCCACCGGCAAGGTCTTCACCACCGCCGAACTGGCCTTCATCGCGGATCTGGTGCAGCGGCACGACACCTACGCGATCTGCGACGAGGTGTATGAACACCTGACCTTCGACGGCTGGCCGCACATCCCGCTGATGACCATCCCCGGCATGCGGGAGCGCTGCATGCGCATCGGCAGCGCTGGCAAGACCTTCAACCTGACGGGATGGAAGGTGGGCTATGTGAGCTGCGACCGGTCGCTGGCCGCCAACGTGGCCAAAGCGCACCAGAACCTGACCTTCACCACCGCGCCCAATCTGCAACGCGGCGTGGCAGTGGGGTTGATGAAGGACGCGACTTATTTTCGCGAATTGCAGGACAGCCTGCAGGCCAAGCGCGACCTGTTGGGCGCCGGCCTGGCACGCCTGGGCTTCGGCGTACTGGAGAGCCGCGGCAGCTACTTCATCACCACCGACGTTCGGCCGCTGGGCTGGACGGGGGACGACGTGGCGTTCTGCCAGACCCTGACGGAGGAAGCACGGGTGACGGCGATCCCGAATACCGCGTTCTACGCGATGCCAGGCGCGCCGGACCACTATGTGCGGTTCGCCTTCTGCAAGAACGAGGCGCTGCTGGGCGAGGCGTTGGGGCGGATCGAGGGGTGGTTGGCGCAGCGCTGAGCCCGCCTACCCCGCGGCGCGGACAAGCGCCTTGTCCAGCGTGATGAGGGGAACGTCGAGCGTCCGCGATAGCCACAGATACGCGGCATCAGAGTGGGTCAGCCCTTCCGCCCTGGCCAGGGCCCGGACCTCGTCATGATCAACCGGCAATTCCTCGATGCACAGCGTCCCGCGCCCCGCGAAGGAGGCACGATGTTTTCCGGCCTGATCAGGTTCGCGGCGACATTTGGTGATGCAGATACTGGCCAGCTCGTAGCTGAGGATGCTCGGCGCCATGAGCCGGTTGCCGATCAGCCGCCCCACCATGCGCTCGGCCTCCGCCTCCCCATACAGCAACGCCGCGATGGCCGAAGCATCAACGACCCTAACGCGCATCCCGCATGGCCCGGATGATTTCCACCGAATCCGAAGCACTGCCGAGCCCCATGGCCCGCACGCGCTCCAGCACAGCCATGGGGTCCCCCAAAGGCCGGTCCTCATCCCGCGCGGCGTTTTCGATGATCGCCATCAACTCCCCCTGGAGGGAGCGATGGTTGCGAGACGCCCGCTGCCGAAGCCGGTCCACCACGGCGTCAGGCGCATTCTTGATCGAAAGGGTCGTGGGCATGGCGCCACTTTAGCGCCGAAATGGCGCCGGAACAAGCTTGTGACTTTGCCGATGGACAGTGTGCGGCGCTGCCGTTACACCGCGCTCCGCACGGCGGTCGTAGCTCAGTTGGTAGAGCGCCAGGTTGTGGTCTTGGATGTCGCGGGTTCGAGCCCCGTCGATCGCCCCATCCCGCTCCGCAGCGGGCGCCCCATTCATCCCTCCCGCAGCAGCGGGCAGGTCAGGCAGTGCGGGCCGCCGCCGCCCATGGTGAACAGCGACAACGCCGGGTCCAGCACCTCCAGGCCCTCGGCGCGCAGCACCTGATTCAATCGCGTCGACTCCCGCGCCGAGATCACCCGTCCCTCGCCCAGCGCCAGCACGTTGCAGCCCAGCCGCATCGCCTCCGCGTAGCTCACCGGCAACAGGCGGATGCCGTGGCCCTTGAGCCAGCCGACCAGCCCGGCATCCAGCACATCCACGCAAGCCACGGCCAAGCCAGGGGCCGCCATGCAGAACAGCACATCGAGATGCAGGAAATGCTCGTCGAACCGTTCGCACCGCACCTCCCACCCTTCGGCGCGAAGCCAGCACGCCAGCTGCACGGCCCCGGCCTCGTCGGTCCGCCCGCCGCTATGGCCGATCAGTGCCAGGCCTGGCCGGATGATGTGGACATCACCGCCCTCCAGCGTGCCGGCGGAGGAGAGTCGCCAGAAATGGCCGTCATGGAAGCGATGCAGGGCCGCATACTCGCCCCGGCGCTGCGGCCGTTCGAGCTGGCATAGCACCGCGCCCCAAGGCGTCATGATGCTCTGGTCGCGGGTGTAGGCCATGTAGGGGAGGTGCGGCTCGGGCGGCAGCATGTGCACGCGCGCGCCGCCCTGCTGCAACGCGTCCACCAACTCGCCATGCTGGGCGGCGAGTTGCGCCGCGGTGGGCGGTTGGCCGCCTTCCTCCAGCGTGCGGCGGACGATGCTGTTGGTCGGCACCCAGCGGTAATGCGTCGGTGGGCATACCAGCACGTCACGCAACAGCCCGGTTTCGGAGGAGACGTTCCACATCGTTCCAGGCTAGGATCGGGGCTCCTCCAGGTCCACCACACGACGCTGGCGGGGAGGGGTGCTTTACCTCGTGCTCCCTCTCCCCACATCCCTGTTCCGGACACCGAGGCCCCGATGCGCAGCTGCACCGAATGACAGGAGATACACGATGACCCCAGCGCCTCAGGCTCGCCGCACATGGATCGTCGGCGGCGCCGCCGCGGTCGGAGCCGCCTTGATGACAGGCGCCTCCGGCCTCTTCGCGCCGCTGCAGGCGCCGCGCTCGCGGCCGGCGCCGCGGGCCTCGTCTCGCCCGCCCGTGCCCAGGGCCTTGCACCCACGCCAACGATGCGCGGCGGCGACAACAACTACCGGCCGGGCGCGCCGACCGTGAATCGCATCGGCGGCGGCGGCTTCTGGCTGACCGGCACGGTCCGGCGGGCCGGCGACGGCGCGCCGCTGCCGCGTGTGCGCATCCAAATGTGGGCGCACACGACGGAGGGGCATGAGCGCGACGCGCACAGCCACGGCGCCATCCTGACGGACGCGAATGGCCTGTTCCGGATGGAGATGCCGCAGATCGTGCCCGCCTTTGGTCAGGCGCACGCGCACCTCGCCTATGATGCGCAGCACGACACCAACGGCTTCGAGACGGTCTTCCTCCGCCCGGTGTTGCGCAGCGCCCGCGACACCAGCCTGAACGCGGATTTCGTCCTGCGGCGGGCGTGACTGGCGTTGGGCGGATGCGTGCCGTTCTGATCTGGGCAGCGCTGTCTGCCGCCCTGGCCGTGCCGATCGCGATGGCGGCGGCAAGCCCGCTGCTGGCATGGCGCGACCCGATTTACATCGTCGCGGGCCTCGCGGGGGTGGTGGCGCTCGCACTGCTTCTGGTCCAGCCGTTGCTCGCCGGCGGATACCTGCCAGGCCTGCGCCTGCGGCTGGGGCGGCGGCTACATGCCTGGGTCGGCGGCGGCCTCGTGGCCGCGGTCGTGATCCACGTCGCGGCGCTGTGGCTGACCAGCCCGCCGGACGTCGTGGACGCCTTACTCTTCGATTCGCCCACGGCCTTTTCCGTGTGGGGCGTGGTGGCGATGTGGGCGGTGTTCGCGGCCGCATTCCTGGCCGCGCTTCGTGGGCGGCTGCGGCTGGTGGTCTGGCGTCTTTGGCACGTCGGGCTAGGCGTTGTGATCGTCGCGGGCAGCGTCGTGCATGCCATGCTGATCGACGGGACCATGGAGATCATGTCGAAGGCAGCGCTGTCGGCACTGGTGATCGCGGCGGTCTCGAAGGTCACGATTGACTTGCGGCTGCTGGCCGGCATCCGCCGACTTGCCAGCCGGGATCGCCGCCGGGCTTAGGAGTGTTCGACCGCCGCAGAGTTAAGCCGGGATGACGCGCCAGCTTGGCGGATGGACGGCATCAGCAAGGCCGGCTTGGCCCGGGTGCTGACCATCCAGGCGGCGAATTCGGACATCAAATACTGAATCCCTGCATGCGGCGACTGTGCTATGCCCCGCCCATGTCGCTTGCCCTGCCACGCCCGATGACCGTGGAGGCCTTTCTCGCCTGGGAGGAAGGCCAGGAGCTGAAGCACGAATTCGATGGCGTACGGGTCATCGCCATGGTCGGCGGCACCCTGGCGCATGCCCGGTTGCAGCGGAACCTTACCCTGGCCATTGGCGGACGGTTGCGTGGGCACCGCTGCGAATTCCTGGGCAGCGAACTCAAGATCAGGACCGCGACCGGCATCCGCTATCCGGATGGCATGGTCACCTGCACCCGCGGTGCCAATGACGACAAGCTTTGTGCCGACCCCGTAGTCCTCTTCGAAGTCCTCAGCCCGTCCACTGCCGGGACCGACCGGATCACCAAGAACCGCGAATACGCCGCAATCCCCTCCGTCCAGCGCTATGTCATGCTGGAACAGGACCGGATCGCCGCCACCGTCTTTTCCCGCGCCGGCGACGACTGGATCGGCCACGTTCTCGCTGACGAGGCCGATCTGGCCATGCCCGAAATCGGAATCAGCCTTCCCTTGCCTGAACTCTACGAAGGGATCGACCTGACCGGGGATTGATGCCCGGCCCCCCCGGTCCTAGCGTCGCCACGCGCAAGAAACCGGAGGGAACTGCGATGGCGAACAAGGTCAAGGAAGCGTGGAAAAGCGGCAAGGCGGTGGTGAACGGGTGGCTCGCCATCCCCAACGCCTTCTCGGCCGAGATGTTCAGCCAATGCGGCTGGGACAGCGTGACGGTCGATATGCAGCACGGCGTGCAGGATTACATTTCCTGCGTTTCCTGCTTCCAGGGCATGGCGGCCTCCGGCTCCGGCGTCACGCCGATGGTGCGCGTGCCGTGGAATGAGCCTGGTATTATCGGCAAGGTACTGGACGCCGGCGCCTATGGCGTGATCTGCCCGATGGTGAACACGCCTGACGAGGCGGCACGGCTGGTGCAGTATTCCAAGTATCCGCCGAAAGGCACGCGCTCGAACGGCCCGATCCGCGCCGGCGCGTACGGCTCGGCCGGCGCATATCAGCAGACGGCGAACGACGAGATCCTGGTCATCCCGATGATCGAGACCAAGCAGGCAATCGAGAACATCGACGCCATCCTCGATGTCGAAGGCATCGACGGCATCTATGTCGGCCCGTCCGACCTCAGCTTCTCCTACGGCATGACGCCCAAGCTGGATGTGGAGGACAAGTTCATCCTCGACATCTACGACAAGCTGTTGGAGGCGTGCGGCAAGCGCGGCATCTCGGCCGGCCTGCACAACGGCTCGCCCGAATACGCCAACCGGATGATCAAGATGGGCTTCAAGCTGGTGACCATCGCCAACGAGGTCGGCCTGATGGTGGGTGCGGCGAAGAGCGCGGTGAAGGTGGCGCGGGGCTAGCCCTTCACCGCCTGATACATCGCAGCACACACCAGGATGCTGAGGCCCACGCTGGCCGCCACGTAGGCGGCGGCCAGCAGGATGGAGCGCCCATACAGCTCCACCGCCTCCAGCGAGAACGCTGAGAAGGTGGTGAAGCCGCCCAGCACGCCGGTCACGAACAGCAGCCGGCCGGGCCCCGCCACTCCCAACCCGGCCAGCATGCCGATCACCGCGCTGCCCGAGATGTTCACCGCCAGCGTGCCCCAGGGGAACCAGGCGGCGTTGAGCGCCAGCTGCACCCAATAGCGCAGCACCGAACCCAACGCCCCGCCGGCAGCGACCAGAAAAATATTCACCGCGCCCGCCGCGCCGCAGCCCAGCTTGCCATCCGCTCCGCCACCGCCGCCTCGGCGCCCCGGTCGGTGGGTCGATAGAGCGACACCCGCTCCATCCCGTCCGGAAAGTAGTTCTGGCCGGAGAACGCCTCCTCCGCATCGTGGTCGTATTCATAGCCGGCGCCGTAGCCGAGCTGCTTCATCAGCTTGGTCGGCGCGTTCAGGATATGCGCCGGCGGCATCAGGCTGCCGGTCTCCTTGGCCGCGCGCATCGCCGCGCCGAATGCCTTGTACACCGCGTTGGATTTCGGCGCCGTGGCCAGATGCAGCACCAGCTGTGCCAGCGCCAACTCGCCTTCCGGGCTGCCCAGCCGTTCGTAGGTCTCCCACGCCGCCACCGCCAGGGGCAGCGCCCGCGGGTCGGCCGCGCCGACATCCTCGGCCGCGAAGCGGGTCAGGCGGCGGGCGATGTAGCGGGGGTCCTCGCCGCCCGTCAGCATCCGGGCGAACCAGTACAGCGCCGCATCCGGGTCGCTGCCGCGCATGGATTTGTGCAAGGCGGAGATGAGGTTGAAATGCTCCTCGCGATCCTTGTCGTACAGCGCCGCGCGCCGTGCCAGCAACGCCTGCAGCGCCGCCACATCCAGCGCATCACCGGGTGGAATGGCCAGAAGTTGTTCGGCCAAATTCAGCAAATACCGCCCATCGCCATCAGCCATCGCGCGCAGCGTGGCGCGCGCCTCCGGCTGCAAGGGAAGGGTGCGCGCCTCCAGCTCCTCCGCCCGGGCCAGCAGCCGCTCCAGCGCCGCATCGTCCAACCGGTGCAGCACCAGCACCTGGGTACGCGACAGCAAGGCGCCATTCAGTGCGAAGCTCGGGTTCTCGGTGGTGGCGCCGACCAGGGTGACGGTGCCGTCCTCGACCACGCTCAGGAACCCGTCCTGCTGCGCCCGGTTGAAGCGATGCACCTCATCGACGAACAGCAGCGTGCCGCCGCGCCGCCGTCGCGCCTCCTCGAACACCCGCTTGAGGTCCGCCACGCCGGAAAACACGGCCGAGATAGCGATGAAATGCAGCCCCGCCGCCTCCGCCAGCAGCCGCGCGATGGTGGTTTTCCCCACGCCCGGCGGGCCCCACAGGATCAGGCTGGGCAGCGAGCCACGTTCCAGCATGGCGGCCAGCGCGCCCGCATCGCCCAGCAGCTCCTCCTGGCCCACCACCTCGTCCAGCCGCGTTGGGCGCAGCCGGTCGGCCAGCGGCCTCGGCCCGGCGCGCTTCGCGGGCTTCGCCTCCTCCCCGAACAGATCGCTTTCCTCGTGACGAGCCCCGGCCATCCGCGCATCATGCCCCAAAATCAGGAGGACAACATGCCAACACGCCGCGCGTTGCTGGCTACTGCTCCGGCCATGCCCGCTTTGGCGCAAGGCTGGCCCGTGCGGCCCATCCGCATGGTCGTTTCCTTCCCGCCGGGCGGCAGCACCGATGTCGTCGCCCGCCTCATCACGCCCACCCTGGAACGGGTGCTGGGACAACCGGTGGTGATCGAAAATCGCG
>CAXTJY010000162.1:4938-7911 GCA_964244395.1 uncultured Rhodovarius sp. | reverse complement strand
ACCCGAATTCCACCTCAGGCTACCTGATCCCGCGTTTTGCGCTGCGTCGCCAGGGCATCGGCGTCGAGAGCGGCCAGTACTTCTCCCGCACCGGCTTCGCCGGGGGGCATGAGCAGGCGGTCGTCGCTGTGCTGCAGCGCCAATATGATGGGGCGGTGACCTGGGTTTCCGGCCAGGGTGAACCCTCCCAGGGCTACAGCCGCGGGAACCTGCGCGCGATGGTCGAAAAGGGCATGCTGAACATGGCCGACCTGCGGGTGCTGTGGATGTCCGACCCGATCCCGAACGGCCCCATAGCGGCGCGCACCGATCTGCCGGCAGCCTTCAAGGAGGACATGAAGCTGTTCCATCTCGCGCTGCCGAAGACCCATCCCGCAATCTACGAGCAGATCGAGCGCGGCGGCGGCACCGGCTACCGCGAGGTAACGCACGCCATGTTCCAAATCATCGTGGACCTGCGGCGCGAGGAGGCAGCCGAACGGCGCCGCCGCAGTTGAACCCGGCCGTCGCGGCGCAGGAGGCCGCGTTCCAGGCGCTGCGGCGGCAACGCCGTCATGCTACGCTGCTGGGCGGTGGGGTTCTCCTGCTCTGCCTGGCCGTAGCCGCCTGGGTCAGCGAATTCCACCCGGCCACCCTGGTCGCGGGGGTGCCGCGCATCGGCGAGTATTTCAGCCGCATCGCGCCCAGCCTGGAGTGGAGCAAGCTGTTCGCCGGCGTGCAGACCGAGGGCTCGCTGGCCTTCTGGTTCTATCGCCTGGACAAATGGGCGTGGCTGCTGTTCGAGACCGCCCAGATGGCCGCGCTCGCCACGTTGATGGGCGCGGCGGCGGCGCTGCTGCTGGCCTTTCCGGCAGCCAGGAATCTGGGATTGCCAGGCTGGGCGCATCAGTCCGCGCGCCGGCTGCTTGAGGCCACCCGCACCGTGCCTGAGATCGTTTTCGCGCTGATCTTCGTCTGGGCGTTCGGCGTTGGCGCCATGGCTGGCATCCTGGCCATCGCCCTGCACACCGCCGGGGCGCTCGGCAAGCTGTTCGCCGACGCGATGGAGAACATCGAGATGCGCCCCTGGGACGGCGTGCGCGCAGCGGGTGGTAGCTGGCCACAGGCTTGCCGTTACGCCGTGCTGCCGGCCGCAGCGCCCGACATGCTGAGCTACGCCATGCTGCGCTTCGAGATCAACCTGCGTTCGGCCAGCGTCGTCGGCTTCGTCGGCGCCGGCGGGATCGGCGAAGAACTCTACAACGTCATCTCCTTCAACTATTACGAGGAGATCAGCGCCATCATCCTGCTGATCATCCTGGCGGTGATGTGCATCGACCTGCTGTCGGAGCGGCTGCGGCACCGGCTGATCGAGGCGGTCACGTGAGCGGCAGGGTGCTCGGCGATGACGAGGTCGCGGCATGGCGCCGGCGAATGCCCGAGGCATTTGGGCGCAGCCCGAGCGGCCGGATGCTGCGGTGGCTGGTGCTGTTCGGCTCGCTGGCTTGGCTGGCGGCCACCCTTTGGTGGTTCGGCTTCAGCCCCGCGCGGCTTTGGAACGGGCTTTGGGGGCTGGGCGTCATCGTCCGGCAGATGGTCCCGCCAAGTCCGGGCGAGCAATGGGTGGAGATCCTGAGGGGCCTGGCCGAGAGCATCGCCATGGCCTTTCTGGGCACTGCCATCGCCGCCACCATCGCCGTGCCGCTGGGTTTCCTGGGGGCGCGGAACGTGGCGACGAACGCCTTGTTCCGCTTCTCACTGCGCCGGGTGTTCGACGGCTTTCGTGGCATCGACCAGCTGATCTGGGCACTGGCCTATGTGCGTGCGGTGGGGCTGGGGCCGTTGGCCGGGGTGCTGGCCATCGCGACGGCCGACATCGCGGTGCTCGCCAAGCTGTACGCCGAGGCCATCGAGAACGCGGAGCGGCGCCAGGCGGAGGGCATCGCGGCGGCCGGCGGCTCGCCGACCCTGGTGATGCGCTTCGGCATCCTGCCGCAGGTCGCGCCGGTGATGTTGGGGCACGCGCTCTATTTCTTCGAAAGCAATATCCGCGCGGCGAGCATCCTGGGCGTCGTCGGCGCCGGCGGCATCGGGCTGCAGATCGCCGAACGCATCCGCGTGCGGTACTGGGACGAGGTCGCCTTCATCATCCTGCTGATGGTGGTGACCGTGATGGTGATCGACTGGATCTCGGGCAAGGTGCGGCGCTATCTCATCGACGCCTGAGGGAATGCCACTGCCGGACGTTGAGTTCAGCACAGGCTTCGATGCCCGGGCCGGGTGGCCTCGAGGGTGTGACCACGCCCGGCCCACGGCGGTTTCCTGGCACCTGTTAACGTCGCCGTCCGGAAATGGCATGGTGAGGGCAACGGAGGATTTTCATGAAGCGCAGAACCCTGCTTGCCACGACCCTGGCCGTGCCCGCCCTGGCCCAGCCCTGGGCACCCAGCCGCACCGTCACCATTCTCATCCCCTTCGCCGCCGGCGGCGCCACCGACGTGATGGGCCGCCTCATCGCCCAGCCGATGAGCCAGAAGCTGGGCCAGTCGGTCGTGGTCGAGAACATGGCCGGCGCCAGCGGCGGGGTGGCGGCGGCGCGGGTGGCGCGCACCCCGGCCGACGGCCACATGCTGTTCCTGGGCCATATCGGCGTCTTCGCCCTGAACCCCTATCTGTTCAACCGTCTGGCCTATGACCCTGCGGATTTCATCCCCGCCGGCCTGGTCGCCACCAATCCGATGATCCTGCTGGTTTCCCGCCAGTCCGGCATCACCACCATGGAGCAGTTGCAGGAGCGTGGCCGGGCCGGGCGCCTTTCCATTGGCAGTTCGGGCCTGGGCACCACGCTGCACATGGGCGGGGTGATGGTGAACAAGGCGATGGGCGGCGGCAACACGCTGGTTCCCTATCGCGGCGGCGGCCCGGCCATCAACGACCTGCATGCCGGCGTGCTGGATGTGGTGGTGGACCAGGCGTTGACTGCGCTGCCGGCGG
>CAXTJY010000162.1:0-4928 GCA_964244395.1 uncultured Rhodovarius sp. | reverse complement strand
AGCCGGAGCCACGGCAGGATGAGCGCGGCTTCTTTGCCCGCACCTACTGCGAGACGGAGTTTGCCGCCCATGGCCTGAACACCCTTTGGGTGCAGCAGAACCATACGCTCACGAATCAAGCGGGCAGTGTGCGCGGCATGCATTGGCAGGCCGATCCGAAGCCCGAGACCAAGGTGGTGCGCTGCCTCTCCGGCCGCGTGCTGGATGTGGTGGTGGACCAGGCGTTGACTGCGCTGCCGGCGGTGGAAGGCGGCGCGCGGCCCATCGCGGTCACCGGCCCGGTGCGGCTGCCGCAGATCCCCAACACGCCCACCTCGCGCGAGGCCGGGCTGCCGGGGCTGGACCTCGAGGTCTGGAACATCCTCACCGCCGTGCGCACCACGCCCGCTCCGGTCCTGGCGGCGGTCACCGAGGCACTGAGCGCGGCACTGGACGACCCCTTTGTCCGCGGTCGCTTCGACGCCGCCTCCGCCCGCATCCCGACGCCGAACGAGCGGGGCCCCGCCTTCGCCACAGAATTGGTACGAGCCGAGAATGCGCGCTGGGGCCAGTTCATCCGCGAGGCCGGGATCGAGCGGGAGTGACCCCCGGCAAACCACTCGAAGGCCTGCTCGTCATCTCGATGGAGCAGGCGGTTGCTGCACCCACCTGCTCGGCCAAGCTATGCGATGCAGGCGCCCGGGTGATCAAGATCGAGCGGGCGGAGGGCGACTTCGCGCGTGGCTACGATGCCGCGGCGAATGGGCTCAGCACCTATTTCGTCTGGCTCAATAGAGGCAAGGAAAGCGTCTGCCTCAACATCAAGGACCCCACCGACAAGACGCTGCTGGCCGCCCTGCTGGCGCGCGCGGACGTGTTCATCCAAAATCTGGCGCCCGGCGCCATGGCCCGCGCGGGCTTCGGCGCCGCGGCGCTGCGCGCGCAGCATCCGCGCCTCATCACGGTGGATATCTCCGGCTATGGGGAAGACGGCGAGTACGCCTCGATGAAGGCGTACGACCTGCTGGTGCAGGCCGAATCCGGCTTGGCCAGCGTGACGGGGCGCGCCGAGGGGCCGGGCCGCGTCGGCTTCTCGGTTTGCGACATCGCTTGCGGCACCATGGCGCATGCGGCCGTGCTGGAGGCGCTGATCGAACGCGGCATCACCGGGCAGGGCAAGGGCGTAGCGGTATCACTGTTCGACGGCATGGCGGATTGGATGAACGTGCCGCTGCTGTATTTCGAGGGCACGGGGAAGTCGCCGGCGCGAATCGGCATGGCGCATCCCAGCCTGTGCCCCTACGGCGCCTTCGGGACCAAGGACGGCGCGCAGATCCTGATCTCGATCCAGAACGAGCGGGAATGGGCGGATTTCGCCACGCATTTCCTGGGCGATGCCGGGCTGACGGTGCGGACGGAATTCGCCACCAACATGGCGCGCGTCGCGAACAGGCCGCTGGTGGATGCGCATATCGCCGGGGTGTTCGCGTCGCGCAGCCGGGCCGAATGCGTGGCCGCGTTGGGTGCGGCGAACACCGCCTACGGCTTCATCAACGGCGTGGACGGGCTGGCGGCGCATCCGGCCCTGCGGCGGGTGACGGTGGCGACGGAACGCGGTCCGGTGGCCCTGGCGGCTCCGGCGGCACGTTTCTCTGACGGCGAGCGCTCCCTGGGGCCGGTGCCGGCGTTGGGCGAGCATACCGACGCCGTGCGCCGGGAATTCCTGGCGTGAGCCGCCGTGCGGGCGCCTCGGCCTCGGTGGCCGGCCGCTCCGTCGCTGGCCCGCGCCCCGGCCACATCTCTGCTGGGCTTCGGCGCAGGGCGCTTCCCTTGCTCGCCGCCCCGGCTTGCGCCCAAGCGCCCTGGCCGCGGCGCGCCATCACCCTGATCGTCCCGACGCCCCCTGGCGGCGCCACGGACCTGATGGGAAGGGTGATGGCCAACAGCTTCAGCACCGCCCTAGGCGTGCCGGTCGTGGTCGAGAATCGCGGCGGCGCTGCCGGCATCATCGCCACGGAGCAGGTCGCCGCCGCCACGCCGGACGGCCACACCATCGCCATCGGGATGATCGGCACACTGGCGGTGAACCCGCATCTCTACCCGCGCCTGCGCTACGATCCGCTGCGCGACTTCGCGCCCATCGGGCTGATCGCCCAGGTGCCGATGGTGCTGCTGGCGCAGCGCGTGTTGGCCGAAGGCGGGCTGGCTGGACTGATCGCCCGGGTCCGCGCGGCGCCGGACACCATCACCTATGGCAGCGCCGGCGCCGGCAGCAATGTGCATATCGGCATGGTCGCTTTCCTGGATGCCGCCGGCCTGCGCATGGTCCATGTGCCGTATCGCGGCTCCGGCCCCATGGTGATCGACCTGGTCGCTGGCAACATCGAGACCGGAATGACCGGGACCCCGGCCGCCCTGCCGCTGGTGCGCGAGGGCAGGGTGGCCGCCCTGGGCACCACCGGAATGCGGCGGCTGGTGCAGACCCCGGAGATCCCGGCCATCAGCGAGACCGTCCCCGGCTTCGAGGCCATGCAGTGGTACGGGCTTGTGGCGCCCGCCCGCACGCCGCCCGACATTGTGGCCCGGCTGCATGATGCGACCAACGCGGCACTGGCCAGCGAGGAGGTGCGCCATCGCTTGTCGGAGGAGGGCGCCATCCCCGACCCCCGCAGCGCCGCGGGCTTCCAGGCCTTCATCGGTACCGAATTGGAACGTTGGGGCGCGCTGGCCCGGCGCAACAATCTGCGGCCGGAGAGCTGATCAAACCAGCCCGCCATTCACATGCAGCACCTGCCCGGTGATGTACCCAGCCGCCGGCGATGCCAGAAAGGCCACCGCAGCCGCCACGTCGTCCGGTGTGCCGAGCCGGCCCAGCGGAATGTTCGACGTGACCTGCGCCCATTGCTCGGCCGTCAGCGCCGAATGGCCGGTCGCATCTTTCCGGGTGAAGCCCGGCGCCACGCAGTTCACCGTGGTGCCGCTTGCCGCCAGTTCCAGCGCCAGGCCGCGGCTCAACGCCTCAACTGCGGCCTTGGCCGCCGCGGTGGCCGGAAAGCTCGCCACGCTGGGGCGGAAGACATGCGCCACGAAGCTGGAAATCGCGATGATCCGCCCATGCTCCGTCGCCGCCACCGCGGGCGCCGCCGCCCTGGCCAGGCGCAGAAAGGCCCAAAGAATGGTGTCGAAGCTACGGGCGAAGCCGGCCTCGTCCTGCTGCAGCATCGGCTTGCGGTCGGCGAAGCCGGCATTGGCCACCACCACATCCAGGCCGCCGAAGGCCGCCTGGGCGCCGGCCACCAGCGCCGCCGGCGCTTCTGCGTCGGCAATGTCCGCCAGCATCACCTCCGCCAGCGCTCCCGCCTCGCGCGCGGCGCCTGCCACCAGCTCCGCGCCGGCCCGGTTGCGCCTGGTGTGCACCAGGAAGGCCGTGTCCGGCCCTGCCATCGCCCGCACGCAGGCGGCGCCGATGCCCGATGCGGCGCCGGTCACCAGATAACGTCGCATGGCTTGCCCTTCCCCGGCGTGATCCGCATAACATGTCAAGCATGGCCTACCCCCGCAACCTGACCGATGCCGCCTATCAGACGCTACGACACGCCGTGATGACCGGCGTGCTGTTGCCGGGTACCCACCTGAGCGAGGCGATGCTGTGCGAGCGCTATCATCTGACCCTGGCGCCGGCCCGCACCGCCATGGCCCGGCTGCGGGCGGAGGGGCTTCTGATGGCGCGCCGCCGCGCCGGCCATCTCGTCACCCCCATCACAGTGGCCGACGTGTTGGACATCTTCGCCACCCGCCGCCTGCTGCAAGCCTTCGCGGTGGAGCAGGCGGCCGGGCGGGTGCCCAGCGCCGTGGATGGCGAAGCGCTGCGCCGGCTCGATGCCGCCTGCCTCGACGCGATCGGCAAGAACGAGGCCTATCTGGCCGCCAACCATACCTTTCACCAGGCGGTGGTGGACGCCGCCGGCAGCCCGCGCATTTCTGCCATCGTTGCGCAGTTGCTGGAGCATTCCATGCGCGTCCAGCATGTGATGCTGAACCTGACCCATGCCCGGCCGCTGCCCTCCTGGCGACCCGAGTTGATCGCGGCGCTGCAGGCCGGCGAGGCCGAGACGGCGCGGGTGGTGATGCTGCGCCACCTCGACGCAGTCCGCGCCCGCGCGCTGGAGCTTCTGGTGACGAACCCGGCCTTGCACAGGGTGCCGCTCGCGGGCCGGCCGCCGCCGCCGCAGCCCGCGACGCCGTCCGAGGCAGCGGCGGCGCTGGCGGCAGCGACCCGCTGGTAGCCTGAAATGTCAGGAGAGGCCGCCTTCCCGGCCGCGGGCCCGGTCGCTAGCCTCGCCGGAGCAACCGGAGACCGTCGATGACCGACTTACCAGAGGCCAGTGCCGAGATCCGCGCCGAGGTGCTGGATTGGCTGGACCGCTTCGCCATCTGCGTTCGCGCCGTGGACTACAAGGCGGCCTACCCCTTCTGGCACGAGCAGGCGCTGGCCTTCGGCACCCATAAGCGGGTGCTGGAGGGGCTGTGGGACTGGCGTGACCGGCAGTGGGATAGCGTCTGGCCCAAGACCTCAGGATTTGCTTTCGTGCCGGAGGAGACCCGCGTGCTGGCCAGCCCGGACGGCAGAATGGCGGTCGCCATCACCCCCTGGGGCAGCACCGGCTACAACCAGGACGGCAGCGAGTTCGATCGGCCGGGGCGGGCCAGCATCATCCTGCTGAACGATGGCGATCGCTGGGTGGGCGTGCACAGCCACATGTCGCTGGAACGCGGCGTGCCGCAGGAAAGCTTCGGCAATCGGCCGGTCGTCTCGCGCTGAGGGTTGCGCCGGCGACGGTGCCCCTCTATGGCCCGCGCGACACCCAAGGGACACGCTTTTCATGGCCACCGAACGCACCTTTTCCATCCTCAAGCCGGACGCCACGCGCCGTAACCTGACCGGCGCC
>CAXTJY010000161.1:5391-7945 GCA_964244395.1 uncultured Rhodovarius sp. | reverse complement strand
GCCGCGGCGCGATGGACGGTTGCGGCGGGCTTGCCCCGGCTGGCAGTCTGCCACCATGAACGCCAGCCAACGTCGAATCCTGTGGGTCGCGCTGATCGCGGCCGCGGCCACCTCGTCGCTGGCCATGGGCATCCGCCAGACTTATGGCCTGCTGCTGCTGCCGCTGCAGATGGAGGCGGGTGTGGACCCTTGGGCCTTTGGCCTGGCGGTGGCGCTGCACAATCTGATGTGGGGGCTGGCGCAGCCGGTGGCGGGGTCACTCGCCGACAAATACGGCACCGGCCGGATCATGGCCTTCGGCGGGCTGTTCTACCTGCTGGGCTGCGGCATCCCGGCACTGTGGCCGAACAATGCCTCGATGCTCCTCGGCATCGGCGTGTTCTCCGGCCTGGGCGTGGCTTGCGCTGGCACCGGCATGGCGCTGGCGGCCATCGGGCGCCTGGCGCCGCCGGAAAAGCGCGGTGAGATGCTGGGCATTGCCAGCGCGGGCGGTTCGCTGGGCCAGGCGCTCATGGTGCCGGTGGTCTATTCGATCTCCGGCGCCTTTGGAGCGACCATGGCGCTGGGGGCGGTGGCTGTGGCCTCGCTGCTCATCATCCCGCTGTCGCGCAACATCGAGTGGAAGGCGGCGCCGAACGTGGTGCCGCGCGCCGGGCTGAGCGGATTGCCGGCCCTGGCTCGCTCGGCGCTGGCGGAGCGTGACTTCGCGCTGCTGACCGGTGGCTTCTTCGCCTGCGGCTTCCAGCTGGCGTTCCTGACGACGCATCTGCCCTCGCACCTGGCGCTGTGCGGCCTGTCGCCGGCGCTGGGGGCGACCGCGCTGATGCTGATCGGCCTGTTCAACATCCCCGGCTCCTGGCTGTGCGGCTGGATCAGCGGGCGGGTCCGCCCGGAGGCGGCGCTGGGGGTGATCTACCTGATCCGGACCGTGGCGATCGCGGCCTTCGCCATGTCCACGCCTTCGGAATGGGGCACCATGGTCTTCGCCGCGGTGATGGGGTTCGTCTGGCTGGGCACTGTGCCGCTGACCTCGGCCGCCATCGCGCAGCGCTTCGGCACGGCGGATCTGGGGGCGTTGTATGGCGTGTGCTTCTTCAGCCATCAGATCGGCGGATTTTTGGGCGCGGCTGCGGGGGCGTTGCTGCTGCAATTCACCGGCAGCTTCGCCGCGTTCTGGCCGGTGATGGTGGTGGTCGGGGTGGCGGCGTCGGTGCTGAACTGGATGTGCCGGCCGCCGGCTGGAAGGGCGGCGCTGGCCTGAGGGCGGTACGGTGCCATAAACTGGAACGAGAAGGAGAGCGAAGATGGACATCGTCGGGCTTGAAGTGGACTTGCCGGAAGAATTGGCGGCGTATGCCCAGGAGGTCGCCCACGGCAACCAGACAGTCTGAGCGAGGTGGTGGGCCAGGCACTTCGCAGGAAGCAGGACGAGGATGAGTGGATGCGCCAGAAGGTCGCGGAGGCGGATGCGGATCCAAGGCCTTTCTTGACCGCTGAGGAAGTCCGTGAATCGCTTCTCAATTGGGATGGCAAAACGCTGCTGGACTGAGGCGCTTGCCATCGGTCCTCTTTTCGCCCCGAGCGCGACGAGATCTGTCCTCCCTCGGCATCTACATTGGCCTGGACAGTCCATCCGCCGCCCGCGCATAAGTCCTGGATATTGAAGCACATTGCCACCTCCTCGCGACCTATCCGTTGATGGGCGCACGCGATGAGGTAGACCGGGGCATTCGGCTGTTGCCGTTTCGAAGGCGCGTCAACATCCTCTACCGTGTACATCGGTCCGAAGTATTGATCCTCCGTATCCTCTATGCCGGCCATCAGGGGTAACCATGCTCATCCTCGAAAACGCCACCCTCCTCGACGGCAGCCTGGATCACGCCCTCCCTGGCATGTCGGTCATCATCGAAGGCCGCACCATCCGCGACGTGACCGACCGGCCGGTCACCCTGCAGGGCGGCGAGCGCATCGACCTCGCTCGTCGCACCCTGATGCCCGGCTTCATCGACGCGCATGTCCATCTCATCGCCAGCCTGGCCAATCTGGGCGCCAACGCCTTGCTGCCGGACGCGCTGGTGGCGCTGCGGGCGGCGAAGCTGATGGGCGAGATGCTGGCGCGGGGCTTTACCAGCGTGCGGGATGTGGGCGGCGCCACCAATGGGCTACGCCTGGCCTGGCAGGAAGGGCTGATGCCGGGCCCGCGCCTGACGCTGAGTGGCAAGGCGCTGTCGCAGACCGGTGGTCATGGTGACTTCACCGGGCGCACCGACCCACGTGATCCCGCCCCGGTGGGCCAACGGCTGGGTGCGCTGGGTCGGGTGGTGGATGGGGTGGCGGAGGTGCGGCGCGCCTGCCGGCAGGAAATCCGCGCCGGTGCCGACTTCATCAAGATCATGGCGAATGGCGGCGTGTCGTCGCCGAGCATACGGCGGAATTTCTCCAGGCTCTCGGCCGAAAGCGACTTGATCTGGCCATTCTGGTCGGGCGTGTCGAGCGCGCCGTTGACTACGCCGATCAGGTGCCCGCGGTCGTCGAGCACGGGCGCGCCGCGCAG
>CAXTJY010000161.1:4671-5381 GCA_964244395.1 uncultured Rhodovarius sp. | reverse complement strand
AAATCCGCGCCGGTGCCGACTTCATCAAGATCATGGCGAATGGCGGCGTCGCCAGCCCGACCGACCCCATCGCCTTCCTGGGTTTTTCCGAGGAGGAGATCCGCGCCTGCGTGGAGGAGGCGCGGATGGCGCAGACCTATGTCGCCGCGCATCTCTACACCGACGAAGCCATTGCTCGTGCCGTCGCCTGCGGCGTGCACAGCCTGGAGCATTGCAACCTCATCACCGAAGACACGGCGCGGGCCGCGGCCGAAGCCGGCTGCATCGCCGTCCCCACCCTGGTCACCTACGAGGCGCTGAACGACGAGGCGGCTGCCCTGGGCATGGGGCCGGAGAGCGTCGCCAAGATCGACGATGTGCGGCTGGCCGGCATGGCGTCCTTGGAGCGCATGCACCGCGCCGGCCTGCCCATGGCCTTCGGTACCGACCTGCTGGCCGACATGCATCGCCGGCAGTCGGAGGAGTTCGTCATCCGCGGCCGGGTGCTGCCGGCGATCGAGGTGATCCGCTCCACCACCATCCATGCCGCGCGGCTGCTGCGGCAGGAGGGCCGCATCGGCTGCGTCGCCCCGGGCGCCTGGGCCGATCTGGTGGTGGTGGACGGTGACCCGCTGGCCGACCTGGGCCAGCTGACCCGGCCGCTGGCCGCCATCATGCAGGACGGGCGGTGGGTCAAGGCGCTCTAATCGGCATCAAAGGCCGACAGCCGC
>CAXTJY010000161.1:2948-4661 GCA_964244395.1 uncultured Rhodovarius sp. | reverse complement strand
GCCCCCGGCAGCGCCCTTCGGGCCGCGCTTCGGCCGATGGCGCGGCCCACGCTAACCGCGATGTCGCGCAGCTTCAGCGGCTCCTGCAGCAAGCCGAGGTCCGACATCAGCGCCGGCGAGCGCGGGTCGGCGCTGCGGCTGCCGGCAATCAGCACCAGCTCTATGGCTGGCTCCTGGCGGCCCAGGATGCGGGCGGCCAGCGTCAGCCCCGCACCTTCCAGCAGCGTCACGTCGGCCAGCACCACGCCGATCTCGGGGTGGTCTTCCAGCAGGCGCAGCGCGTCGTCGGGGCTGAGCGCGAGATGCACGGTGACCTCGCGGCGGCGGAGCAGGGAGGCGACCTCGTCCAGGACGTCCACCTCGCTGTCCACCAGCAGCACCGACAGGTCGCGGCGAAGGATGGGGTGATGGTGCAGCTTCGTCCCGGCCATCGGCTGCGGGCTTTTCGAGAAAGCTGCTTTCTTCGGGCTTATGTTCACGCTTCGGCTCCTGTTCTTCAGATATCACATCAGGCCCAGGGGTATCGGCTGTGACATAATGCCAACACGTCCTGTCGTGCCGAAGGAGTGGCCTATTTTCTGTTTGGCGTGGTGCCGTGTTTTGTTGTTAGTCGGCGACACAACACCTCAAGTGTCGTGCGAAGCTACTTTTTGGATGGTCGGGGGGCCGGAAGAAAAGTGGATAACTTGAAGTGAAATCTTAACCTCTGGGGGATAGAGGGATGGTTTCTTTGAATACGGCAGCTGCGATTGCGGAGCCTGTCACCGTCATGGCGGACACCGGCTTTCCGAGGGTGGCGAATGATGTCGCGATCGGGCCGGTGGTGATGATCGCCGACGACGAGGTCGATCTGACCGACGAGATCTGCGACTATTTGAGCCGTTACGGCATCCAGCCCGTGCCTGTGAACAACTTCGCCGATGCGATGAAGGTGCTGACCACGCGGCACATCGACGCCATCGTGCTGGACCAGCGCTTCGGCCCTGTCGATACGCTGCCGCTGCTACCGACGCTGCGGGCCGTCACTTCGGCGCCGATCCTGATCCACACCGGCAATCGGGAAGAGACCGACCGGGTGTTGGGGCTGGAACTGGGCGCCGACGACTTTCTGCTCAAACCGATTTCCGGCCGGGAACTCGTGGCCCGGCTGCGCGCCCGGCTGCGGCATCTGCCGCCAAGGCTGCCCGCGCCGGCCAATGGGCCGCAGCCGGCACCTGTGCAGATGGCGCTGGCCATTCCTGTGCCGCCCGTCTCCGCCGAGGCCGGCTGGCGCGTGGTGCCGACGGAGCGGCGCATTTACCGTCCGGATGGCACACCGCTGCGACTGACCACGGCGGAGTTCGATACGCTTTCCGCACTGGCGGCAAAGCCGGGCGACGTCCGCTCGCGCGAGGAACTGACCAAGCTGGTGTTCCGCCGCACTTGGCGGCCCGGCGATCGCGCGGTGGACAATGCGGTGCTGCACCTGCGGCAGAAGCTGGCGCAGGACCTCGGCGAGGGCTGCATCGTGACGGTCCGGCAGATGGGCTACGTGTTCACCGGCTTCCCGAGGGCCTGACTTCCACCCACTTCCGAGCTTTCCAAGGTTCGCCCCCCCGGCGCGCCTGGCCCTGCCGCGTGCGCCTTGCGCGGCAGGGCCAGTCCATGTTCAGCGCACGCCCTGCACCAGCGGCGCCACCTCGCCCCGCTCCGGCTGCGGCTGGCGGGCGCGCT
>CAXTJY010000161.1:0-2938 GCA_964244395.1 uncultured Rhodovarius sp. | reverse complement strand
GTCAGCACCGCCTCGGCGCCTTCGCCGTTGCTCAGGTTGGTCAGGCCGATGCTGCCCCCGAAGCGCAGCATGATGGAGCGGCACAGCGGCAGCCCCAGCCCGGTGCCTTTGCTGGCCGGCTTGGTCGTGAAGAAGGGGTCGAAGACCCGCTCCAGCGCCTCGGCCGGAATGCCGCCGCCGGTGTCGGCGACCACCAGTCGTACCTCATGCGTCTCGACGCCCGGCTCGCCCAGCACGGTCAGGCGGCGTGGGCCCTCGCCGCGCGAGACCATGGCGTCGCGGGCGTTGAGGCACAGATTGACCACCAACTGCTCCACCAGCACCGGCTGGCCCCGCACCGCGGGCAGGTTGGGCGCCATCCGCAGCTCGACCTCGATGCGGGCCTCGGACAGGGCGCCACCCACGAGGCTGAGCGCGCCGCGCACGGCGGCCGGCAGGGACACCGGCTCCAGCACCGCCGCCTCCAGCCGGGCGAAGCTGCGCAGTTGCGCGGCGATCGCCTTGGCGCGTTCCGCCTGGGCGGAGATGCGGCGCAGGCGGGCCAGCGCCTCGGGGATGCCGGCCTCGCCTTCCTCCAGAGCCTCCAGCGCGTTCTCGGCGGCCAACGACATCACCGCCAGCGGCTGGTTCAGCTCGTGCGCCAGCCCGGCCGCCATGGCACCGCGGGCCGCCACGCGGCTGGCGCTGTCGGCCTGCGCCGCCAGCTCGCGCTCCCGCGTCACATCGGCCAGGCAGCCCAACACGTCGCAGTGGGTGGGGTGGCGGCCGACGACCTTGGCGGTCTCGCGCAGCCACATCCAGCTGCCGTCGGGGCGGCGCAGGCGATACTCCACCTGGCCTTCCTCGGTCAGCTTCTCGCCGATGCCGGCGGGTTCGGCCAGGCGCTCCAGCAGCGGGGCGCCCGGCGGGTAGCTGCCCCAATCGATGGTGCGCTGCCATTTCGGGACGTCCTGGAACGCAGCGGCCTCCCAGCCGGTGAGTTGCAGCAAGGTGGAGTTGACCGCGGTGATCCTGATCTGGCGGTCCATCCCCGGTGCCGCCGGGATGATGCGGGCGGCATAGGCCACGGTCGGCATCGCTTCGATGAACCCGCCTGATGCCGCCATCGGCATCAGCGGGGCGGATGCTGGCGGCTGGGCCATGGCTGGCTGCGGCGCGGCCGGCGCGGGGGCTGGGGCGGCCTCTTCCCGGGCCGGCGGCGGCGATTGCACCGGGCGGACGAAGGTGGGTGCGGATGCCCGGATCGGGGCCGCCAAGGCCAGTGTCACCGGTGCGGGTGCCGGGGGTGCCTCCGGCTCCGTCTCGTCCATCTCGGCGTCCGGTTCCTCCCGCGGACGCAGGCCGCGCGAGAACAGCCAGACCAGCCCGGCCCCGACCAGGCAACTGATGGCGCCGGCGAGGCCGAACACCACCAGGGCGATGCGGCTGGTGGAGATGCCGCCTGGCACCTGCTCCACGCTGGCCAGAACCACCAGGTCGTAGCCCGGCACCAGCACGCTGGCCTGCGCCACCGGGTTGCCGGTCTCCGGATCACGCCGGGTCAACGCCCGTTCCCCGCCGCCGCCGGATGCCGGCTCGGGCGTCATCGCGCTATCCAGCCGGGGGGCCAGTTGGGTCGAGGCGGCGTTGCGGCCGCGTGCGACCAGCGTCCCATCGATATGGAACAGCAGAAGCTGCGGGTCGGCCGGCAGCGAGGCACTGGGCAGCGACTGGCCCAGCCGCTGCGGGTCCAGCAAGGCCAGAAGTACTCCGCCGAAGCCGCCATTCGATGCCTGCAAGGGCGAGGACAGGATCAGCCCGGCGCCGCCGAAGCCGGTGCTGCCGGTGCGGGAGATGATGGGTGCTAGCCGGCCGTAGCGATGCGCCAGGAAGAATTCGGCATTGCCGACCCAGGGCTGCAGCGACCCCTGACCGGCGGCGCCAGGCTGCGACTGCCAGACCACTGAGCCCTGCGCGTCCGTCACTGCCAGGGCGCGCAGCCCGTCCTGGGCCCGGCGGGTCAGTCCCAGCAAGGTCTGCTCGATGGCCTCTGCTTCGCGCCGGTCGTTGCGGGCCAGCGCGTTGATCCGGGCCTGCAGCATCGCCAGCGCCCGGTCGGCCGGCTCCAGCGACCGCGGCACCGTGTCCCGCGCCGCGCGGGCGGCGGCCAGGGCGCGGGACTGCTGCGCTGCCTCGCGCTCCGCCCGCTCACCGGCGGCGATCTCCAGGGCGGTGGACCAGATGAAGATGAGCGCGGCCGCCCCGGCCATGCTGCCCAACAGCAGCAGAAGCCGGTTCACCATATGGCTGGCGCCACGCATCCGCCTGAATCCTCGCGCACCGTCAATGTTCTGCCGCCACGCCTCTGGCTTGCCCAAGGCTGCTCTCCCGCATGCCGTAATAATCGCTACAAGTTGAGGCAAGCCTTACTGATTCGCTACGGCGTGAGGCGGCGTGGTAATTGGCCCCTGCAATTTCCCGGGAGTGAAGCAACATGGACACAACCGCCCATCCCTGCATCATCGGCTGGTCGCATAGCCGCTTCGGCAAGTTGGAAGACGCGCCGGATGCGGAGGCGCTGATCGGTCTGGTGGCTCGGCAGGCGATCGAGGACGCCGGGATCGATCCGGCCGATGTCGATGCCGTCTTCCTGGGCCAGTTCAATGGCGGGTTCGTCCGGCAGGACTTTCCGGCGAGCCTGGTGTTCCAGGCGGTGCCGGAGCTGCGCTTCAAGCCCGCCACCCGCTACGAAAACGCCTGCGCCACCGGCAGCGCCGCGATCCACGGGGCGCTCGACTTCCTGGCGGCGGGGCGTGGCCGCTACACGCTGGTCGTCGGCATCGAGAAGATGACCGCGACGCCGGGGCCGAAGGTCGGTGAGATCCTGCTCTCCGCCAGCTACCTGAAGGGCGAGGGCGACGTGCCGGCGGGTTTCGCCGGCGTATTCGGCCGCATCGCC
>CAXTJY010000160.1:0-8020 GCA_964244395.1 uncultured Rhodovarius sp. | reverse complement strand
AGCCGACCGAGAGCGAGTCGCTCGACGAGCTGGACCGCTTCTGCGACGCGATGATCGCGATCCGCGCCGAGATCGCGAAGGTCGAGCAAGGTGAGTGGCCGCGCGAGGACAACCCGCTCGTCAACGCGCCTCATACGGCGGAGGCACTGCTCAAGGCCGACTGGCCGCACGCCTACAGCCGCGAGGAGGCCGCTTACCCGCTCGCCACGCTGCGCGGCGCCAGCACGGTGATCTGACCGCGCACGTAGCTGTTCTCGGTGCTGGCGATGGTGCTGGCGAAGGGTCCGAGCCGCCAGGCGTAGAGAATGACGCCGATTCCGACAACGGCGACGAGCGCCATGACGAGGACGGTCGAAAGCTTCGGCTTCAGCTTTTTCGGCGGGCCGTCGTCGACCGGCGGCGGCGCTGCCGCCTGCGGAGCGCCCGGTCCGGCCGGCGCCGCAGGCTCGGGACGGGTCTCCCGGTTCTCGGCAGGCGTCGCATCGGTGACGAGCCGCGCCATGTCCCGCCCGGAGAGCGGCGATGGTTCGGCGGCTTCGTCGGCGCCGGCGGGCGCTCGGAGGTCTTCGGGGCGGCGTTCATGCTCGGCTACCTCGGCATGGCCGACGAGGCGCTCGCGGCCCCGCCGCTGACCCGGGTCGGCGACACGCTAGCCCTGGCCGGCGACGTGCCCGCCCTGCATCAGTTGCATCGCCTGGCCGGCGCCCAGGGTGGGCACCCAGGTGAAGCGGCAGTCGGCGGCGCGTTCGAAGCCCAGCAAGGCCAGATGCGGCGCGCCGCCCACGCCCACCCCGGCCACCGCGATGTCCTCCGGCCTGGCCTTCGCCTCCGCCACCATGGCGCCGAGATCACGCCACGGCGCCTGCGGGCTGACGACGATGGTATAGGGCTCGTCGGTCAGCAGGCCGACATAGGCGAAGCTGTCGGTGCGGTATTGCGGCCGGTTGTCGTAGAGCGGCGTGACCAGGGCGGGGAAGGAGACCAGCCCCGCGGTGCGGCCATCACCCGCCATGCCGGCCATCTCGTTCAGCATGATCATGCCGCTGGCGCCGGGCTTGTTCACCACGATGACGGGGCCAAGGCCGAGATGCCGCTCCAGGAAGGGCGCGGCCATGCGCGCCGCCAGATCGATGTTGCCGCCTGGGGCGAAGCCGACCAGCAGTTGCACCGGTCGTTCCTGCGCCACTGCGGGGGTGGCGAGCGATACGGCGAGGATCGTGCGGCGGTGCAGCATCACGCAGGCTAGCACCGGATGAGCCCCCGCCCGCAAGCTTGCCGGTGCGCCCGCCGCTGCTAAGCTCGGCACCGCGCAGGATAAGGGCCGCCCGATGCTCCGCTTCAGCAACTTCCTCTTCCCCGAAAGTCGCGACCCCGGCTTCGATGTCCGGATCATCGACGAGAGCCTGGCCGAGGCGCGGCTGTGCGACGAGCTGGGGGTGGAGGTGCTGTGGCTGGCCGAGCATCATTTCGACGGCAATTGCGCCTATGTCGATCCGGTGACCTTCGCCGCCGCCGTGTTGGCCTGCACGAAGCGGATCAAGGTGGGCTTTGCGGTGGCACAGGTCTCGCTGCACCACCCGATGCGGCTGGCCGAGCAGATGTCGCTGCTGGACAACATGTCGAAGGGGCGGGTCATCGTCGGGCTGGGGCGGGGCACCGCGTACAATGTGTATGAGTACCAGGGCTACGGGATCGCGGCCGAGGAGGCGCTGGAGCGGTATGAGGAGGCGGAGGGCATCATGCTGCGCGCCTGGACCAGCCCCGAGGGGTTCCGGCATGAAGGAAAATTCTGGACGCTGAACGTGCCGCGGCTGCGGCCCGAGCCCTTCACCAAGCCGCATCCCACGGTGATACGCGCGGCGTCGTCGGAGGATGGGGCGCTGCATCTGGCGCGGCGGGGCTTGCCCTTCCTGATGAACGTGCAGTCGCTGGAGACGACGGTGAAGCGGCTCGGCGCCTATCGGGCCACCATGGCTGAGGCGGGGTATGACGCGGCGCACATCGCGCGCTGCCTGGATGAGAGCTGGGTGTGGCGCAACGTGGTGGTGGCGGAGACCGATGCAGAGGCGCGGCGCATCGGCCACCCGGCCTTCGAGGCGATGCAGACGCACCGCCAGGCGCTGCGGCAGAAGATTTACGCCGAGCAGGGCATCATCATGAAGAAGGAGGCCGCGCCCGCCGCCCGGGTCAATCCGGAGCACGCGCTGATCTGCGGCGCGCCGGAGACGGTGGCGGCACGGATGGCCGAAATCGACGCGACGGGCGTGGGTGGGGTGATCTGCTCCTTCCGCCTAGGCCCGATGGAGGCGGGGTTCGCGGCGAATTCGATCCGCCTGTTCATGGAGCAGGTGGCGCCGCGTTTTGCGGCGCCCGTGGCGCTGGCGGCCGAGTAAAGACCGCATAGGAACGCCCCAATGCCGCAACGCTGCCGTCAGGCGATGAACCAGCCGGCCGGCGGAGACCCGCCAGGGGAACCATAGGCGATCACCTGATTGCTGTTGAGTTGCCATTCCCAAAGCAATCCGCTCGAATTTTGCAGCAGCAGATCAGAACGGCCATCCCCATTGAAGTCGCCGATGCCGGCCAGGCTGAAACCAGTCGGAATACGGCCGAGCGATAGGCTACTTTGTACCGTTGTTCCATTCAGCAGCCACTCGTACAGGTCGCCCTGGGAATTCTGGAGCAGCAAGTCCGAACGTCCATCGCCGCTGAAATCACCAATCCCCACCACGGCCCATCCACTGGGCGGGGGCCCTCCACCGGGCGCACCGTAGCCGATGACGTTACCCCCATTCATCATCCATTCCCAAAGGAGGCCGGAGGTGTGCTGGAACAGAATATCGGCGCGCCCGTCGCCATTGAAATCGCCGACGCCCTTGAAGCTCCATCCTGCCGGTGTCTGCCCTGGTGAAACCGAATTGAGCACCTGGGTCCCGTTCATCTGCCATTCGAAGAGCAGGCCGGCAGCATTCTGCAGCAGAAGATCGGAGCGACCGTCGGCGTTGAAATCCCCGATACCGATGACCGACCAGCCCGCAGGCGTGCCGCCGCCTGGCGCGCCGAAGGCAGTGACGGTGCCTCCGTTCAACTGCCATTCCCACAGCAGCCCGGAGGTGTGGAGCAATAGAAGATCAGTCCGGCCGTCGCCGTTGAAGTCGCCCATGCCCTTCAGGCTCCAGCCAGCCGGAAGTTTGCTGGTCGCCACCGAAGCCAGAACCTGGGTTCCGTTAAGCTGCCACTGATACAGGTCGCCGGAGGTGCTTTGGAGAAGAAGGTCGGATTTACCGTCGCCGTTGAAGTCCTTCCGGCCGCTGTAGAGGTCCATTTCAGAAAGGAGGATGACGGGCGGCGGGGCGATCGTAGCCGTTGGAGCGGTCGTCGTGGGAGCGGCCGTCGTAGTTGTCGTGGGAGTGGTAGTTGTGGTGGTCGGTGTCGTGGTGGTGGTCGTCGGCGTGGTCGTCGTGGTCGGCGTTATGGTCACGCCCCAGGACAGAGTGCCGGAATAGTTGATGTGGTCAACAATTTTATACCCGCTACTGGTGTACTCTTCTGCCAATAAGGATATATAGTAAGTTCCATTAGGCGGTGTCCCTAAATATGGTACAGTATAGTCAATATTATATTTATATTGGTTTGACTGTAATTGGCCGAGCGAGGCTATTGCCAAAGAATAGCCGTTGGTTGTTCCGCTGGAATAATACGAAGTTGATGCCCACAATTCTAAACGTAGCGTTCCGGTGGTGTAGTTCGACGCATTGTTACTAATCCGGTCAAGCGTCAGTCTTACAGTGGAGCTGTCGTAATCTATTTTATAGGATGAGCTGCCGGAAAGACTGATGGTCATCGCGCGACCCCCGTGTTTACGCTAGCAAAGACAATTTTTCGTGAGCTCGGTCAAGGATCCACTCAGACATTGAAGCGGAAGTTCAGCACGTCGCCATCGCGCACGACGTAAGGCTTGCCTTCTATGCGCAGCTTGCCAGCCTCGCGCGCCCCCGCCTCGCCGCCCAGGGCCACATAGTCGGCATAGCCGATTGTCTCGCTGGCGATGAAGCCGCGCTCGAAATCGCCGTGGATCACGCCGGCGGCCTGCGGCGCGGCGGTTCCCCTGGTGATCGTCCAGGCCCGCGTCTCCTTAGGGCCGCAAGTGAAATAGGTGATGAGGCCGAGCAACTCGTAGCCGGCGCGGATCACCCGATCGAGGCCGCTATCGGCCAGGCCCAGGGACTCCAGGAACTCGCCGCGGTCAGCGCCTGCCATCTGGCTGATCTCGGCTTCGATGGCAGCGCTCACCACCACGGCGCGGGCGCCCTCGGCGGCGGCCTTGGCCATCACCTTTTCGGAGAAGGCGTTGCCGGTGGCCGCACTCGCCTCCTCGACGTTGCAGACGTAGAGAACGGGCTTCGTGGTCATCAGCTGCAGGCGGCGGGCATTCTCCGCCTGGCCGGCGGGGATGGCGGTGCGGGCGGGCTGGCCGGTGGCCAGGGCGGACAACAGGGGCTCGATCAGGGCGAGCTGGGCGGCGGATTCCTTGTCGCCGCCGCGGGCGCGCTTGATCAGGCCCTGCTGACGCTTCTCCAGGCTGTCCATGTCGGCCAGCATCAGTTCGGTCTCGACGGTATCGGCGTCGCGCAGCGGGTCGACGTTGCCGTCCACGTGGGTGACATCGACATCCTCGAAGCAGCGCAGGACGTGGACGATGGCGTCGGTCTCGCGGATGTTGGCCAGGAACTGGTTGCCCAGCCCCTCGCCCTTGCTGGCGCCGCGCACCAGGCCGGCAATGTCCACGAATTCCAGGCTCGTTGGGACGATCTTGGCACTTTTGGCGATGCGGGCGAGCTCATCCAGCCGCGGGTCGGGCACCGCTACCCGCCCGGTGTTCGGCTCGATGGTGCAGAACGGGTAGTTGGCCGCCTGGGCCGCCACCGTCTGCGTCAGCGCATTGAAGAGGGTGGACTTGCCGACATTCGGCAGTCCCACGATGCCGCAGTTAAAGCCCATGGTTGCGCCTGCTGGTTCGCGCTGCGCGCGAAGGCCGCGCGATGGCGGCCGCAGCGGCGGCGAGGTTGATCTGTAGATCGGGGGTTTGGCACGGGGCGGTTCAGCCCGCCAGGGCGAGGCCGAGCTCTTGCGCCATGATCGAGGCCGCGATGCGGGCCGCGCCGTCATCGGTCGGCAGTGCCAGGGCAGCAGCGCGCAGGGCCGGGACCAGGCTGACCGCCGGCAGGCCGGCGCGCTCGGCGGCGCGTTTCAGGCGGGCGGCGGCGTCCTCCTGGCCCAGCAGGTCGGCGGCTTCCAGCAACAGGGCGGCGCGCATGGCGGCATCGCTGGCGGCCTGGGCCACGGCGCGGGCCCGCCTGATGTCGCTCAGCGGCCCGGAATCGGTGGGGCCGGGCAGGCAGGCGCGCAGGCCGGCCGCGGCCTGGGCCAGCGCGGCCGCCTCGCGCACCAGGGCGCTGCCCAGGGCGGCTGCGGCGTTGGCGCGGTCCTCGGGGCCGGGGCCGTCGAAGCTGAAGTCGGGTTCGTATTCCATGTCAGGCCTTTTGTTGGGTGAGTAGCGCCACCCGCGTCATGAAGTCAGCCTCGCGGCCTTCCGCCAGCAGCCCTACCGCATCGGCGACTGCATCCAGCAGCGGGCCGACCCAGACCTCATCCTTGGCAAAGTTACCCAGGACATGGCCGGTGACCAGCGCCCTGTCGCCGGGGTGGCCGATGCCGAGGCGAACGCGGCCGAAATCTGCGGTGGCCAGGGCGCGCTGCATATCGCGCAGGCCGTTGTGGCCGGCGGTGCCGCCGCCGCGCTTCACCCGAAGCCGCGCCGGCGCCAGGTCCAGCTCGTCATGGAAGGCCAGGATGTCGGCGGGCGCGATCTTGTGGAAGGACGCGGCTGCCCGGACCGCGTCGCCGGACAGGTTCATGTAGGTCATCGGCTTAAGCAGCAGCAGGCGCGCGGGGCCGATCTGTCCCGCGGCGGTCTCGCCCTTGAAGTGCTTCTTCCAGGGCGGAAAGCCGTGCTTCCGGGCCACGGCATCCAGCGCCATGAAGCCGATATTGTGGCGCTGCCGCGCATGCTCGGGGCCGGGATTACCCAGCCCGACCCAGAGCTGCACCTTCAGTGTCCATCCGGGAATGGTTGCGGCTCGGTCCGGCGATGCTTTTCCACCCTTGGCGCCGTGTCTTCCTCGCCGATGCCACCAGCATCGGCTGCGTCAGATACGGCAGCAGGGGCGAAAAATCCCGCGCCGGCCCTCAACCACCCCATCCCCGGATGGACACTCTTACTTCTTCTTCGCGGGCGCCGCGGCGGCCGGTGCGGCAGCCGCCGCCTTAGCAGGCGCCGCCTTGCCCTTGCCCTTGACCGGGGCCGCGACGACGACGGGCGCCACCACTTCCTCGACCACCGGGGCCGCGATGGTGGCCACCACGAAGTCGCGGTCGATCACTGCCTTGGTGCCGAACTTGTCCTGCACCGCGGACCAACGCAGGCTGTCGCCGATGCTTGCCGCGGCCAGGTCGATGGTGAAGCGCTCCGGCACCTGCTCGGGCTCGGCGTACACCTCCAGCTCGCGACGGACGACGTTCAGAACGCCGCCGGCCTTCAAGCCGGGCGCTGTGTCCTCGTTGAGGAAGGCCACCGGCACCTTGATGCGGATGCGCGCGCCCGGCGCCAGGCGCTGGAAGTCGATATGCACCGGCTTGTCGCTCACGGGGTGGAACTGGATCTCGCGCATCAGCGCGGTTTCGGTCGGCCCATTGGCCACCGCCACCTCGTAGATATGCGACTGCCAGCCGCCCTTGTGCATTTCCTTCATGATGACGCGCGGGTCGAGCTGGATCAGCGTCGCCTCCCGCCTGGCACCATAGACTACTCCGGGCACCAAGCCCTCTCGCCGGGTCGCGCGCGCCGCCCCCTTACCGGCCCGCTCGCGCGCCGCGGCCTCGATCCGTATGGTTTGGACCATGCCACTCGCTCCTATTTCGGGTTTGAATTGGCATCAACGCCAATTACGCCGGCCTCCAGGGGTGCCAGCGCACGCGCCTCTTAGCCCCATGGGTGCTGGATCACAACCCGCGACGCGCCTAGCCTGCCTGCAAAACAAGGGAGGGCGCCATGCGCCACGTGTTGCTGCTGCTGGCCTGCCTGGCCTGGCCCGCCTCGGGCCAGGATCTGCCGGACCGCCCCATCCGCATCCTCGTCCCCTTCCCGCCCGGCGGCAGCACCGACTTGCTGGCCCGCGTGGTCGCCGAGGCGGCAACCCCCTTCACCCCGCGCGGCTTCATCATCGAGAATCGCGGCGGCGCCGGCGGCAGCATCGGCATGGCGGAGGCGGCGCGGGCGGCGCCGGACGGCACGACCCTGGCAGTCTGCACCTTCGGCACCTGCGCCGCCAACCTCGCGATCTTCCCCAACCCCGGCTACGATCTGTTCCGCGACTTCACCCCCGTCATCCTCACCACCTCGGTCCGCAACGTCATCACGGCGCGGCGGGATTTGCCGGTCACCGACGTGGCGTCGCTGGTGGCGCTGGGCCGGGCACAGTCGCTCACCTATGGCAGCGCCGGGGTGGGGGCGTCGAACCATCTCGGGCCGGCCCTGCTGGCCGGGTTGCAGGGGATGAACCTGATCCACGCACCGTATCGCGGCTCGGCCGCCGCCATCACCGATGGGCTGGGCGGCCGCGTCGATATCGTCATGGACAATCTACCGTCGATCCTGCCGCACATCCGCTCCGGCGGGCTGCGCGCCATCGCAGTCACCTCCGCCACAAGGGCGCCGGAGCTGCCGGACGTGCCGACCTTCGCCGAGGCGGGCTTGCCGGGGATGGAGGTGGATAGCTGGTTCGGCTTCATGGCGCCCTCTCGCACCCCGCCGGCGGTAACGGAGGCGCTGAATGCCGCCTTCGAGCGGGCATTGGCCACGCCCACCCTGCGCGCCCGGCTGGTCGAGCTGGGCGCGGCACCCATGGGCGGCAGCACCGCCGGTATCCGCGCGGAGTAGCTTGACCGCGCGCCGGCTGGG
>CAXTJY010000159.1:0-8033 GCA_964244395.1 uncultured Rhodovarius sp. | reverse complement strand
GCCGCCTCGATCCGCGCCGCCACGGCCAGGGCGGCGGTATTGCGCGGCTCGGCCGCCAGCGCGCGCTCGATCGAGCTGGCCGCCAGGTCGTTGCGGTCCTGCCCCAGCCAGCGCTCCGCCTGGCGGACCAGCACATCGACGGCGGATGTCTGTGCCACGGCGGGTGTTGCCAGCAGGCCGAGCAACAGCGGCAAGGTCTTGTGCATGCGCCTCATCCCCGTGCCCGCAGCCGCGACAACGCCCGCCGCCGCAGCACCCAATAGGCCGGGAAGCCGATCAGCATGCCCGCCGCCAGCAGGATCAGCAGCGCCTGAACCGGCTTTTCACCTGCCCAGCGCTGCGGCCACAGCCACCAGGGCAGCTCGCCCACGGTGAAGGGCGTGCTGGCGCGGAAGGCAGCGATGCGCCCGCCGCTGAGCAACGCGACATCACCCTGGACCTGCGGCAGCAGGTCCGGGTCGCGCAGCGCCGCCACCAGGGCGGCGATGGAGGCGGGGGTGACACCAGTCAGCGCCACCACGCTGCGGCCCGAAGCCAGCGGGCTTTCGCCGCCGATGAAAGCGGCCAGCCCTTCGCCAGAGGCATCGTTCACCGTCGCGCTGGCGCGGTTACGCTCCGCGCGGCCTGGCGCTTCCAGCAGCGCCGCGCGCACTTCCTGCAGCATGTCGGGCAGTGCCACGGTCAGCCGCTCGCCTTCCTGCCGCACCGGGGTTTCGCGCAGCAGCTGGTTCAGCGCCGGCTGGCGCGACAGGGTGCCGATCACCAGCAGGTCCCGCGTCGCAACGCTGGCCAGCGCGCCGGGGCCGACGACCTGGATGCCGGTAGCGGGCAGGCCGGTGATGGCGGCGAGCTGACCCACCAGGTCTAGATAGGCCTGCGCCTCCACCGCATTCGGCCGGTCCGGCAGCACCACCGCGGTGTTGGACAGGTCGGCCATCCGCGTGAACGGGAAGCCGGAGGAGGCGAAGAAACCTAAGTTGGGCATGCGGGCGAAACGGTGCGCGCGGCTGAGATCGACCGTGCTGTCGGCCGACAGGCTGGCCCGAACGTCACCCGGCACCGCGGCACAGTCGCCCCGATTCAGCGGCCGCATGTCGAAGCGCAGCTGCAATTCGTCGCGCCCGAACAGCAGATAGGGCGGGATGGTCGTCCGCCCCTGCCTGACCTCCTGCGACAGGCCGAGCTGCGCCCCGACCCACTCCATCAGCCCATCCGTCACCCCCGGCGCGTCGGCCAGCGGGAAGGAGCGCAGATAGCTGCCCGAGAGCGACGCATCGAGGCGGGAGGACGCCACATCCAGCACCGGCCCCGGCGGCGCGCGGAAGCGCAGCACGACCGGGAAGCCGCGGCCACGCCAGGTGTAGAGGTCCGGCGCGGTGCGCAGCGGCACGCGGATCGGGCCGGGCGAAAAGCCCTGGCTGACCAGCGCGTCGCGCTCCACCAGCGTGCCGATGGGGACCGGCCCGTCGGTGCGAATCCAGCGCGGCGCGTCATAGGCGCGGCGGGCGGAGAGGGTGGGGGCGGCCACCCGCGCCAGTTCGCCGCTCAACGTGCCGCGCCCGGCGGCCAGGGCGGTGGCCGCGACCGCAACCTCCGCCTCGGTGCGTCCACCGATCACCAGCAGCGTGCCGAAGCTGTCATTCGGGTGCGCCACCAGCGCCAGGGTCGGCCCGTCGAACCGCGGCAGGGCCAGCCCGGCCACCGCATCGGGCCCGGCGGCGATCACCACCGCATCGCCCCGCGCCGGCAGGCCGCGTTCGACCGGGAAGTTGGCGCCGCGGTAATCCGCCTGCACCGCGAACCAACTGGCGGCCATGCCCGCGGCACGCAGCCCCGCCACGCCGACGCCATCCGGCAGCAGGAACGGCAGGCTGAGGGCGCCCTGCAATACCCGCCGGTCGAACAGCGGCTCCGGCAGCCGGGCCAGGTCGCGCTGCGGCGGCAGCCGCTCGATGCGCATTTGCACCGAGGAGAGGTCGGAGACGGTGGCGTAGAGCAGGCCGGACAGCGGATCGTTGCACTCCACCGCGTAGCGCCCAGCGAAGCGGAAGTTCAGCCGGTTCACCTCGGCGAAGAACAGCGGGTCCAGCGGAAATTCCAGCGGCCCGAAGGCCTGCCGCGCCGGGTCGATCGGGATATTGCCGACGAACTGCTCGTTGAGCGACACGCTGATCTGGCTCAACGCCGGGATCAATGCGGCGGAGGCACCGCCGGCGACCGTGAGCCGCGCCTCGGTCACCACCTCGTCCGCACGCAGGCCGAACAGCACGCCTTGCAGGTCGGAGACGCCGCGCAGCTGCATCGGCCCTTGCAGGCCCAGGTCGCGCAGGGTGCGGGTCACCAATCGGGCACCCTCCGGCAGGATGCCGGTGAAGGCGGGGGCCGTGGAGGGTGTCGAAATCGGCGGCGGCACCGGCGGCGGCGTCTGCGCTGCCGCCGACCCGGCCAGGCACAACCCCAGGGCGACCAGCTCCGCCACGCGCCGGCGCGGCTGCACCACATCCGAAACGCGGCCGGCCTTGGCCGGGACCGATACCGCGACAGCGTGCGACGGCCGCACGATTCCGAAGCGATACTTGCGCGTCACCGCATCCGCCGTCGCCATCACCACATTCCCCAGCGAGCGGATAGGCTTGTCCGCGGGCCAGTCATCCCAGTACAGCCAGGCGTCTGGCCGGCCGAAGAAAGCGCGTACGGCAGCCGCCTCCTCCGCCACCCCATTCGGCATGAAGCGCAGGAACGCTTCCTTCTCCGACCAGCGCAGGATTTCGCAGGGCAGCGGGATGGTCTCGCCACCTGTCTCCAGCTCGACCAGGGCGCGGTCGCCGTCGGCCACGCCCAGCGGCCGCTCCAGAATGATGCGGGCGCCGGAGAGAGACAGGTTGGCGGTGTGCATCGCCAGCCGTTCGCCATTGCCCATCACCAGCGTGCCCGGCAGCACGGCCTCGACGCGGGCGCGGTTGCGCATCTGCTCCCGCTCCCGTCCGACCGCCACGCTGGCGGCGAGCGGAATCAGGCACAGCCCCGCCCACACGGTATTCAACAGATAGGCGCGGAACTCCAGCGTATCCGTATCGGTGGTGATGATGCCCAGCACGCCGATGGTGAAGCCGATGCCCAGCAGCACCAGCAGGATCAGGTTCGGCAGCACGGCGCGGAAGTCGAGGTAGCCGGCTTCCAGCGTGCCGCCCTTGTCGGTCACGTTGAACTTGCCCTTGCGCGGGTCCCACAGGGTCAGCAGCGTCACCGGCAGAAGCGGCACCGCCAGCGATGCCTCGTAGATCTCCGACCAGAAGGAGTGGCGGTGCCGGCCGTTCAGCCGCGCCGTCGTCGCCACCGCGTGGAACAGATGGCTGCCGGCATAAGCCAGAATGGCCAGCGGCGAGGCCGCGATCACGCTCTCGCCCAGGAAGAGGAAAGCCAGCGGCGAGGTCAGGAACACCAGCCGCGGCAGCGCGAACAGGAAGCCGAAGCCGGCAATGAAATAACAGAGGCGCTGCGGCCAGGTCAGGCCGCGGGCGAACAGCGTGTTTTCCTGCCGCATGATCTGCAGCATGCCCCGCGCCCAGCGCATCCGCTGGCCGATATGCAGCGACAACCGCTCGGTGGCGAGGCCGGCCGCCAGCGGAATACGGATATACGCGGTGTGCCAGCCGCGCTGCTGCATGCGGAAGCTGGTGTGGCAATCCTCCGTCACCGTCTCATGCGCCACGCCGCCTACTTCGAGCAGTGCGGAGCGGCGGATGACGGCGCAGGAACCGCAGAAGAAGGCGGCGTTCCACAGGTCGTTGCCGGGCTGGATGGCGCCGTAGAACAGCAGCCCCTCATTCGGCACCTGGCGTTGCCGGGCCAGGTTCCGCTCGAAAGGGTCCGCCGAATAAAAGTGATGCGGCGTCTGCACCATCGCGATCCGGGAATCGCGTACCAGCCAGCCCAAAGTGAATTGCAGGAAGGCGCGGGTCGGCGCGTGGTCGCAATCGAAGATCGCGATGAACTCGGCCTGGGTGTGCTGCATCGCGTGGTTGAGGTTGCCCGCCTTGGCGTGGTTATTGTCGGGCCGGATGATGTAGCCGCAGCCGGCCTCCTCGGCGAAGTCGCGGAATTCCTCGCGTCGGCCGTCATCCAGGATCCAGACGTTCATCCGGTCGCGCGGGTAGTCCATGTTCATCGCCGCCAGCACGGTGGGGCGGACGATCTCCATGCTTTCATTGTAGGTCGGGATGTACACATCCACTGTCGGCCACAGCGATGGGTCGGCCGGCAGCGGCACCGGCTTGCGTTCCAGCGGGAAGCTGGTTTGCAGGTAGCTCAGCGCCATGAGCAGGCCGGCGAACACTTCCGCCAGGAACAGGCCGCCGCCCAACAGCGTCTGCCACAGCGTGTCGAACTCGAGCGTCTCGATGCCGCGCCAGAACAGATAGCGGCTGGTCACCAGGATGGAGATGAAAACGAGCACCAGCCCGGCCTTGCGCGACCGGTCCCGGTTCAGCGCCAGGAAGACGACGATGCCGGAAATCGTCAGCCAGGCCTGCTGTTCCTGGTCCATTGGCAGGGTGATGAAGACGAGGCCAAGCAGCAGGCCGAGCGTCACCGCGACGATGCGCTGGCCCCGGGCCAGAAGGGAGGGAGGCGCCAGCATCAGCCCCACTCTCGCAACGCGGAGAAGCCGGCGCGACGCTGGCCGGGCGGCTGCAGCCTGGCACGCCGAACGACTTGATCGGCGATCACCTGCATGTCCTCGGCCGCGCCCCGGGTGCCCGCGGTCAGCAGCCGCTTGTCGGCCAGCGCTTCGGCCACGGCCTCGTCGCGCGCCACCGCGCCCAGCAACCGGTGGCCGAGCGCGCGTTGCGCCATCTCCAGCACCGCAGTGGACAGCGGTGCATCGGCGTTGAACTGGTTCAGCACCACCACCGCCTTCTCCGCGGCGCGTGTCGCCAGGGTGCCGCGGCCCATGAAGCGATTCTGGGCGATCTGCGGCACCAACGACGCACTGCCGGCATCGGCCAGCAGCACCAGCACCATGAGGTCGATCATCGGGTACAGTGCGGCCAGCGCACTGCCGGGGCCGGGCGGCGTGTCCACCAGCAGCACCAGATCGGGGTCGGCCAGCATCTGGCCCACCGGGTCGGCCAGAAGCTCCGGCTGGGTTGTCAGGGCGGCGGCGATGTCCAGCACGTCCGCCGGTTCGGCGGCGCCGAAGGGCAGCAGCCTGGCGCCGCTTTCGGTGTTGAGCTGGGCCGATTTCCAGGCGGGGCGGGACTGGATGTGCGCCAGGAAGCCGCCCTCTTCGCGGATCGAAACGCCCATATGCAGCCGCAGCGCATTCTGCGGATCGAGATCGAGCACCGTCACCTTGTAGCCGCGACCGGCCAGGATGGCGGCGAGATGCGCGGTCAGCGTGGTCTTGCCCACCCCGCCCTTGGGGGAGGCGATGGCGATCAACGGCATGCGTCGGCGGCTTTTCTGCTGGCAGGCGGAGCGTCGGTCATGGCGGAGCCGGACGGTGGAGCTGGGCGGCGACCTCCGCCAGAAGCGCGAAGCGGGGTTCCCGGGCGGCGGACTGCGAGGGAGACGGTCGGGCTGCAGCCCGGGCAGGCTCGGCCGGGGGGCCGGCAGGCACGGGCTGGTCGAGAGCAGGCGCGCGGGCGCTCGCGTTGTCAGGCGCGGCGGCAACGTGCTCGTCGGCCATCGTTGTCCTGGGCGGCGGCGGCATTTCGTCAAATCGCCACGCCGCGGGCCGTGGCGGCGGCTCCGCCTCCGGCGCCTGCCAGGCAGCCAGCGGCACCGGTGGGCTCACCTCGATTTGCGGCGCATCGAACACGATGGGCGGGAACGCCATGTAGCGGAACCCGCGCATCGCGCAGGCGGCCGCGACATTGGCGATCTCACGCTCCATCCAAATCCCCGCCTTTCTGGCGCCACCTCGAATCGGCCTCGATTTTCGAGACGATTCAGCCACCCTACGCAGGATGCACGATGCGAAGCTAGATCGGATCGCCCTAACGAAATCTGAATGCGACCATCAAGGCCGCCTGGTCACGCGCAGGTAGAGATGCGCCCAGAGGTTCATTCCCAGATACTCGAATTCCCACCCCGGGTTGGCGGCCATCCATTCGCCGAAGGCGAGCGGCTCGCCGATATTCGGGTCGAACTGCCAGTCGTCGAAGACGAGGATGGCGCCCTGCACCAGGCGGGGGCCCAGGAAGGCCAGGCAATCGACGCAGCTTGCATAAAGGTCGCCATCCACCCGGGCATAGGCGATCGGTCCGATGGACAGCGCTGGCTCCGCCACCAGGCTTTCGTTGAACCAGCCCTTGACCAGGCGCAGCCAAGGGCGCGCCTGCACCTGCAGGCGCAGCTTCACCTCCTCGAAGGGCGCGGAATACTGGCCTTCGGACCAGCTGGTGGGGTCCACCCCGCTCTGCGGTGCCGGCAGGCCCTCGAAGCTGTCGAAGCCCCAGATGTCGCGTTTCCAGCCGCGCCGCTCCAGGGTCTCGGCCAGCACCTGGACCCAATGCCCGTAATAGGTGCCGAACTCGACGATGGCGCCGACGATGCCGTCGGCTTCCAGCGTTTCCAGCAGATGTTCGGCGAAGATGATCTCGGCGTCCTGCAAGCCGAAGGCGGCCTTGTCCCCCCAGGCCGTGCCGGTGGACCAGGTGGTGAAGGGGAAGGTGTTGGGGGTGGGGACGCGAACGCCGAACAGGGATTCGAACCAGTCCTCATAATGGGCGTGACGGCGCAGGCGACGGTTCTCGTCGCGCAGCCGGGCGTTCTCGGCGGCGATCTTCTCGATGGCTTCGAGCGGTATGGGCGACCCGGCCGGCACGCCCAGGCTGTCCAGGGTGGCGCGCATCTGCTTGTGCTCGGCTTCGAGAGCCCGGATTCGCAGATGGATGTTGTCTGCTATGGGGGTGAAGCTTTCCATGCGCCATTCTGCCCATCGCTTGGGCGAGCCGCCAGCCCGACAGGCAGCAGGGCGCCGATCGCCGACCGTTTATGCTGCACTGCACAAATTTAAGCTTTCCTTCATCCGCTGGAGGGCTAGGTTGATGGCGTGGCCGAAGGGTCCCGGCGCCCGGTTGGGGGCGGCACGGGGCCCGCGCCACAGGGATTCGCCGCACGGGAGGTTCTGGAAGGAGCTTTCATGCGCCGTCGGTTGGTGTTGTCGCGTCTGGGTGCCGTGCTGGCCGCCCCTGTTCTCCTTGGGCCGCGCCCGGCCCGCGCTGTGGCCTCGGCGCCCGACCCGGTGGATGTGGAGCTGGTGCTGGCGGTGGATGTCAGCCGCTCGGTCGATCCTGAAGAGCAGGAAATGCAGTTCAAGGGCTATGCCGCCGCCTTCCGCGATCCGCGCATGATCGAGGCGTTCACCGGCGGGCCGGTAGGCGCCATCGCCTGCACCCTGTTCACCTGGAGTGACTGGAACATCCAGGAACATCTGGTGCCCTGGATGAAGCTGGGTAGTCCGGGCGATTCGCTGCGCTTCGCCGCCGCGGTGGATGCGGCGCCGCGGCGGACGCATCTCTACACCTCCATCTCCGGCGCCATGGACTTCGCCGCGGGGCTGTTCGGCCAGGGGTTTGAGGGCACGAGGCAGGTGGTCGATATCTCCGGCGACGGAGTCAACAATTCGGGCCGCGACGTCGCGCTGGCGCGGGCGGATGCGCTGGGCCGCGGCATCGTGCTGAACGGGCTGGCGGTGCTGGACCGCTCGCCGCCGCCGGCGGGGCTGATGCAGATGCAGCCGCTGGACGAATATTATCAGGACCGGGTGATCGGCGGCCCGGGCAGCTTCGTGATGGTGGCCGAGGGATTCGAGGCGTTCGAATCGGCGGTGCGCCGGAAGGGGTTATCACGGCGGCGGCGATGAAATGCCTGAACGGCGAAATCCAGGCGAAGCTTATTTTTGATACTGACCGCTTGGGCGTTGATAAATCAAAAGTTCCACCTAAGGACAAATTGATGAAGCGTCTTAAAGCAATGGGCATCAATGATCTCGAAAAGATTTATGATACTAATGATCTGGCTCCGGG
>CAXTJY010000158.1:0-8043 GCA_964244395.1 uncultured Rhodovarius sp. | reverse complement strand
GTTCCAGGGGAATCTGGCGCCGGATCTGGCGGGGGTGGGCGCTCGGCTTGGGGAGGGGGAGTTGCTGCAACGGATGGTGGATTCGCGCGCCTTGAATCCGGACAGCATCATGCCGTCCTATGGGCGTGCCGAGGGGCTGCATCGGGTGGCGCCGGCGTTGGTGGGGCGGAGCATTCTGTCGCCGCAGGAGATCGAGGATGTGGTGGCGTGGCTGATGACGTTGCGCGAATGAGGCGGCGGGTGGTTCTGGCCGCGCCGGGGCTGTTGCTGCTGCCAGGGCGGGCGCGCGCCCATCTGGATGAAATGCGGGCGCTGATGGCGGCCTTCACCGGCGGCGCCGTGGTCAGCCCTGGGCGAGTGGCGATGGATATTTCGCCGCTGGTCGAGAACGGCAATACCGTGCCGCTTTCGGTCATCGTGGAAAGTCCGATGACGCCGCAGGACCATGTCCGCGCCATCGCCGTCTTCAACGAGCGCAATCCGCAGCCGCATGTCATCACGGCGCGGCTGTCGCCGCATTCCGGCCGCGCGATCCTCGCCACGCATATCCGGCTGGCGACGTCGCAGCGTTTGTGGGCGGTGGCAGCGATGTCGGATGGGACGTTCTGGTCGGACAGCGTGGTGGTGGTGGTGACGCTCGCTGCCTGTGTGGAGGGCTGAATGGCACGGGTGCTGATCAACATTCCGCGTCAGGCCCGTGCGGGCGAAGTGCTGACCCTGCGCACGCTCATTCAGCACACGATGGAGACTGGTTACCGGCCGGACGCGGCCGGGTTGGTGGTGCCGCGCGACATCCTGCGCCGCTTTACCTGCACCTTCGAGGGCGAGGTGATGTTCGAGGCGGATTTTTCACCGGCGGTGGCAGCCAATCCCTTCCTGTCCTTCACCATGGTGGCGGCGCGCAGCGGTGAGATCACGCTGCGCTGGCAGGGCGACAACGGCTTCGACCAAACCGAGACCCGGCGGCTGGATGTGACATGAGGCGGTGGCTGCTGGCGCTGCTGCTGTGCGGCGCCGCACTGGCGCAGGAGCGCCGCTCCGGCTTCGATGACATGGCGCGCGACACCCAGGCGATGCAGGCTGACGACACCGCCAACCCTGGCATGCTGTGGGTGCTGGAGGGCGAGGCGTTATGGGCTACGGGCTGCGCCCGTTGCCACGGCGATGCGGCGGCGATGCGCGGCGTGGCGGCGCGTTACCCGGCCTGGGATGAGGCGATTGCGGCGCCTATCGACCTGGCCGGCCGGATCATCGCGCATAACCCGATGGCACGCGAAAGCCAGCCCTTGCTGGCGCTGACTGCCTTCGTCGCGAATCAGTCGCGTGACGCGCCCATCGCACCGCCGGACGATGCGCGGCTGACGGCCCCCGTGGCACGCGGCGCGGCGCTGTACGCGCAGCGGCGCGGTCGGCTCGATCTGTCCTGCGTGCAGTGTCATGACGACAACGCCGGGCGTCGGTTGGCCGGCAGCGTCATCCCGCAGGCGCACCCCACCGGCTACCCCATCTATAGGCTGGAATGGCAGGGGGTCGGCTCGCTGCAACGCCGGCTGCGCGGCTGCATGACGGGGGTGCGGTCCGAGCCCTTCGCCTATGGCGCTGCTGAGTACATCGAGATCGAGCTGTTCCTGATGCGGCGCGCTGCGGGGATGACGGTGGAAACGCCGGCTGTCAGGCCCTGAGCGGCAGCGGCCTTTGCCGCGATCAGGCGCGCAGGGCCGGCATCGCGCGGGCGGCCAGGCGTTCGATGGCCGCTGCCACCGCGATGGGCGCGATATGATGGACCATGTGGCCGGCGTCGGTCACCGCATGCAGCGCGCTGCGCGGCAACTTCTCGTGCAGCCCCTCGGACTGAGTTTTGAAGTCCACGATCTTGTCGCCGGTGCCGGCCATGATCAGCAGGGGCAGGTCCAATTCGGCCAGCCGGGCCTGGATGGCGGCGGCGCCCTGGATCATCTGCGCCGTGTCCGCCGCGGTAGCGCGCAGTTGTGAGGGGCGCAGCGACAGGCCGGTCGGAAAACGTTCCTTGAACCGCTTGGAAACCGGGCTGGGCTGGAACAGTCGTTTGAACGCCGACGGCGCCATCAGCCAACCCAGCAGCGGCCCAATGGTGTAGCGCAGCACATCGCCCAGGATGGGAATCGCCGAGATGGAGAAGGCCGGCACGTCCAGCCGCGGCGTAGGCGTGTAATAGCCTGAGAGCAGCGCCAGGCCGCCAACGGCCGTAGGATGATCCAGCGCTATGCGAAGGGCGACCAGGGTGCCCCAGGAATGACCGACTACGACGGGCCGCTCGACCCCCAAAGCCGCGCAGGCGCTGACCATCAGCGCGGCCTGCGCCTCAGGCGACCAGTCGCGCGCACGCGGGCGTTCGCTGTAGCCGAAGCCGGGACGGTCGATGGCGATGACGCGGTGGCTGGCGCTCAACCGATCCAGCACGCCGCTGATGGCGAAGTCCTCGGCGGTCGCGCCGTTGCCGTGCAGCAGGAGGATGGGGCTGCCCTGCCCCTGCTCGATGCAATGCAGGCGCACGCCGTCCACGGTGATGAATCGGCCCCGCGGCGGGTTCGCGCGCTCAGCCCGGCCGGCGGCCAGGTGGTTGACCAGCGCAAGCGCGGCCAAGCCCACGGCGGCCGCCGCGATGGTGCCGAAGGGTGCGGCGGCGGGCGGGCGGATGGCGAGGGCGCGCCTGCCCTGCTGGTAGTAGTCCATGAAGCCGGCTCCTGCTGCGTCGGGTGATTGAACCGCACAACGCCGCCGGGGTTGCCGTCAGTCGCGTTCGACGCAGAGGGCCACGCCCATCCCGCCGCCGATGCACAGCGTGGCCAAGCCGCGCTTGGCGCCGCGACGCTGCATCTCGAACAGCAGGGTGTTCAGCACCCGGGCACCCGAGGCGCCGATGGGGTGGCCGAGGGCAATGGCACCGCCGTTCACGTTCACCTTGCCGGTATCCCAGCCGAGATCCTTGTTCACCGCGATGGCCTGTGCGGCGAAGGCCTCGTTGGCCTCGATCAGGTCCAGGCTGTCGATGCTCCAACCGGCCTTGGCCAACGCCTTGCGGCTGGCCGGGATCGGGCCGGTGCCCATGATGGAAGGGTCCACGCCGGCGGTGGCCCAGCTCACGATCCGCGCCATAGGCGTGATGCCGCGCTTCTCCGCCTCCACCATGCTCATCAGCACGGCCACGGCGGCGCCGTCATTGATGCCCGACGCATTGCCGGCGGTGACGGTGCCGGTCTTGCTGAAGGCCGGGCGCAGCTTGGCCAGGGCCTCGGCGGTGGTGGCGGGCTTCGGGTATTCGTCGTCGCTGACCACGATGTCGCCCTTGCGGGTCTTCACCGTCACGGGTGCGATCTCGTCGCGGAACCGCCCCGCGCTCATCGCCTCGCCGGCCTTCTGCTGGCTGCGGGCCGCGAAATTGTCCTGGTCCTCCCGGGTGATCTGGAACTTCTCCGCCACGTTCTCGGCCGTCGTGCCCATGTGATAGCCGTGGAAGGCGTCCATCAGGCCGTCCTTTAGCATGGTGTCGATCAGCGCCAGATCGCCCATCTTCTGGCCGGCGCGGAGCTGCTGGGCGTGCGGCGCCTGGGTCATGCTCTCCATCCCGCCGGCGATCATGATGCGGGCGTCGCCGCTGGCGATCTGCTGCGCCGCCAGCGCCACCGCCCGCAGGCCGGAACCGCAGAGCTGGTTGATGCTGAAGGCCGTGTGCTCGACCGGAATGCCGGCGTTGACGCTGGCCTGGCGGGCCGGGTTCTGCCCGGCACCGGCGGCGAGGATCTGGCCCATGATGACCTCATCCACCTCCTCGCCCTTCACGCCAGCCCGCTCCAGCGCGGCCTGGATGGCGATGGTGCCCAGCGCGTGCGCGGACATCGAGGCGAAGGCGCCGTTGAAGCTGCCAACGGGGGTACGGGCGGCGGAGGCGATGACGATGTCGGACATTCTGGGTCTCTCCCGGGTGTTTGGCATAATGTGGGGCGGAGCGTCGCACGCGTCCAGCAGGGCACCGCCCGGGGCCTGTCGCCAATCCCTTCCCCTCCCCAGTCCCTAAGCCGCCATTCAGCATTTGGCGCCATGTTTCGTCCGGAGAGACGGCTGCTCGCCGCCTGGCGCAAGGAATTTCTCGATGCTGCGACACCTTTCCATCCGCGCCGTGCTGGGCCTGCTCATTGCGCCACTCGGCGTGCTGCTGCTGTTGGGCAGCGCCGACAGCCTGTGGCGGGCCTGGCGCGCGCATGAGGCGGCGGCGCGCGTCGCCATCCTGGCCGAGATGGGCGAAAGCCTGTTCCACGCCCTGGCGGCAGGGCGGCTGGAACGCGGCGCGCTGACCGCCGCCCTGGGCAACCCGGCGCCGATCGTCGAGGCCGACCTGCCGCGCATCGTGGACAACAGGGCATTGGCCGAGCGCGGCCAGCAAAGGGCGCTCGACACCCTGGCCGCAGCCGGGCTGCCCGGCCTGTCAGAGCATGTCGTTCGGCTGCGCGAGCGCCACGCCGCACTGACCCAGATGCGGCAGCGTGCCGACGCCGCCCTGCGCCAGCCGCGCGCCGCGCGCGATGCCGAGACGATGGCCGGCGTGCCGCGTGCCTTCGATGCCTGGCTGGAGATGGCGGCCGCGTTGGCCGATCAGGTGGATGCCGGCATCACCATGGCCGATGCACGCGTCGACCAGCTGGTGGCGTTGAAGCGCGCCGCCTGGGCGCTACGGCTCTACGCCGGCATGGAGGCGCTGCGCGTCAACACCGCGGTGTCAGCCGGCCGGCCTTTCACCGACGCCGACGGCATCGCCGCCGCGGTCGAGCGCGGCCGCGCCAGGCAGGCATGGTCCGTCCTGCTGGAGGCGGAGGCGCGGCCCGACGCCAGGCCGGCCTTCCGCGCGGCGATGGGCGAGACGGAGCGGCGCTACCTCGCCTATGCCGACGGCGCCTTGCGGCAACGCATCGAGCTGCTTTCGACCGGCCGCATGCCGGAGATCACCATCACCGCCTTGCAGGCGGAGAATGGCGCGGCGCTGGGCGCCATCGTCGATCTGGCCAATGCCGTGCTGGGGCAACTGGTCGGGCATGCCAGGGAGGCGCGCGGCGCGGCAGGCGCCATGCTGGCCGTTCACGGGGCTGCGGCGCTGCTGGCGCTGGTACTGACGCTGGTCGGGCTGATGGCGGCGGAACGCCGCATCAGCGGGCCGATCCGGGCGATGACGGCGGCGATGCGCCGCGTGGCCCGGCGCGAATTCGACGCCGCCATCCCCGGCGCCGGACGGGGCGACGAGATCGGCGAGATGGCGGCGGCGGTGCAGGTATTCCGCACCGGGCTGATCGAGGCCGACCGGATGGCCGAGGCCGAGCGGCAGGCCCAGCAGGAGGCGCTGCGCCGGGCGGCCGAGCTCCAGGCCCTGGCAAAAGATTTCGAGGCCCGGATCGCCGAGCTGACGGCGCTGCTCGCCAGCTCTGCCGGGCAATTGGAGGACAATGCGGGTGCCATGAACGATGTGGCTGGCCGCGGCACCCAGCAGGCCGGCACCATCGCCACTGCCGCGCAAGGGGCGGACCAGGCGGTGCAGACGGTGGCGGCGGCGACCGAGCAGCTCGCCGCCTCGATCGCCGAGATCACCCGTCAGGTCACCCACAGCCAAGGCGTGGTGCAGGGCGCGGTGGCCGCCGCCGAGCGGACCGACCGCGTGGTCCAGGCGCTGTCGGAGGGGGCGGGGCGGATCAGCCAGGTGGTGGCGCTGATCCACGGCATCGCCGGCCAGACCAATCTGCTGGCGCTGAACGCGACCATAGAGGCGGCCCGCGCCGGCGATGCCGGCAAGGGCTTTGCCGTCGTGGCCGGCGAGGTGAAGGCGCTGGCGGCGCAGACCGCCCGGGCGACGGATGAGATCGGCGGCCAGATCGGCCAGATCCAGGCGGCGACGCAGGACGCCGTGGCGGCCATCCGCGGCATTGCGCACACCGTGGGCGAGGTGAGCGACATCACTGCCAGCATCGTCGGCGCCATCCGGCAGCAGGATGCGGCGACGCGGGAGATCAGCGCCAGCGTGCAGCGGGTGGCCGCCGGCAACCGCGAGGTGGCCGACAGCATCGGCGCCATCGGTGGCTTGGCCGAGGATACCCGCCGGGCGGCGTCGGGGGTGCTGGCGGCTTCGGGCGATCTCTCGCGGCAGACGGCGGCGACGCGACAGGAGGTCGGCCGCTTCCTCGATGCGGTGCGGGCGGCCTGAGCGGATCCCGTCGACGGTGCAACCCGGGACCAGGTCGCGTACGGGAGCGGCGCCTGGCGCCCGCTACAGCCCGCGTAGCCAGTCCCGCAACGGCCGCCATAAGGCGGCTTCCGCCCCCTCTCCGGCCACCATGCCGATATGCCCGGCGGCCGCCATGTGCAGCACGGCTCTGGGCATCGTGGCCAGCGGCAGGGCAGATGCCGGCGGCACGATGCGGTCACGCTTCGGCACCGCGATGAAGGTCGGGCCTGCATAGGCCGCGGGCCGCACCGGCAGGCCGGCCACCAGCCATTCCCCTCGCCCCGGGTCGTTGCGGCCGTACCAGCCGGCCAGTGCCTCGCGCGCCACCGGTGCGGCCAGCGGCACGCCGTCGTTCAGCCAATCCTCCAGCACCACGAAGCGCCGGGCGCGGGCGCTGCCCTGGTCGAGCCGGCCGAAAGCGCGGAATTTCTCCGGGATGGCGAAGGGATCGAGCGCCGCGAACAGCCCTTGCAACGCATCCACCGCCAGCGCGCCATGCGCCTCCAGCATCGGCTCGAAGCCCGGCAGGCAGGCGGCCAGGCCGCGCGGCTGGGTGGCTCCCTCGGCGTGGAAATCCCAGGGCGTGGCGAGCAGCGCCAGGCCGCGCAGCCGCTCCGGCCGGCGTTGCGCCAGTGCCAGGGCGAGCAGCCCGCCCATGCAGTAGCCGGCCAGCACCACCGGGCCCGGTATGGCCGACAGCGCGCGGTCCAGCCGGCCAGCGATGTGGTCGGTCAGGGTGAAGCGGCGTTCCGCCTCGCCGGGCCAGCCCCAATCCAGCAGCAGCGGGCGGAAGCCCTGGCCGGCCAGCCAGCGCATCAGGCTGGCGCCTTCGTCGAGGTCCAGCACATGGGCGCGGTTCACCAGGCTGGGGACGAACAGCACCGGCGGGTCCGCAGGGGCGCCGTAGTCCAGCAGCCGGGCGGCGCCCTCGCGCCACAGGATGGGCGGGTCGGTGAGGGTGCGGCTGTGCGGGTGGCGGCGATAGGCGGCGATGCCGGCCAGCAGGGCCCGGTCCTGCTCGGCGAGGCGGCGCCACAACGCGGCCTGGAAGGCCTCAGGTGCTGCGTTTGCGGCGGCGAGGCGCTGGCGGATCCGGAGCAGCTCCGCCTGGCCCGGCTTCGATCTCGGCCAGGCGGCGTTCGAGCTCGGCCAGCCGGGCACCCATCCCGGTGCCGTCAGGCCCTGGGCCATCCCCAGCGCCGCCGCCGCCCGCATCGCGCTGCCCATCAGGTGCAGGGCGAGCGGCCGCGGGCCCCGGCGCAGGAATGGGCGAGGGGGCCGGTGCTGCGGCAACGGGCCTGGGTCCAGGTTCGACATCAGCCCGAACGGCCGGATGCAGGGGGACAGGCCATGGACCCGCGGCGGCCGAGGCGGGCCATGCAGATGCCCAGGGAAAAGGGCCCGCCGCCGGGAAGGGCATTGGGGCGCCGGGCATGGCGCCGCCGGCGGCGAAGCCCGCGGCTTGCGCCCGCCACCACGCCGCGCCCAGCGCCACCGCGGCCGACCATGCCTCGGCCAGCTCCGGATCGGCCGCCAGGGCCGCCAGTTCGCTCTGCCACAGGGTGATCCAGTCCTCGGCCAGCTGCTCCAGTTCGGTGGGCGCGGTCATCCATTCCAGGCGATCAGGGTGTGTGGGGTGGGCGATATAACGCGGGATGGCGGCGGGGGGTATCGCCGAGAGCCGCTCTTTTCCAACCCTGACGCAAGGGCCTGACATGGTGGTGGGCCGCCATGCTATGCTGCGCCGCATAAATCCTGAGAGGAGGATCCCATGGCCGCGGATGGCGCTGACGGCAACA
>CAXTJY010000157.1:0-8112 GCA_964244395.1 uncultured Rhodovarius sp. | reverse complement strand
ATTTCCCGGAGAATTTCGCCAAGCCGTATCTCTCCGGCTCGATCCAGGAATTCTGGCAGCGCTGGCACATGACGCTCAGCCGCTTCCTTCGGGACTATCTGTACATCTCGTTGGGCGGCAACCGGCGCGGGGCGTTTCGCACCTACGTCAATCTACTGCTGACCATGGTGATCGGCGGCTTCTGGCATGGCGCGAATTGGACGTTCATCCTCTGGGGCCTGTGGCATGGCGGGCTGCTGGCGCTGCACCGGCTGTGGTCGGGGGGCGGCCGCGCCCTGCCCTATGCGGTCGGTCTGCCGCTCACCTTCCTGGCGGTGCTGCTGGGCTGGGTGGTGTTCCGGGCGCATGACGTGACCGAGGCTTGGCGGCTGTACCGGGCGATGGCCGGCTCGCATGGCTGGGGCATCAGCGACGGGTTGGCCTGGCAGATTTTGCCGGAACAGTGGTGGGTGCTGTGGCTGGCGTTGCTGCTGTGCGTGCTGCCGGGCTTCGGCGCGTGGCTGCCCTGGCAGCGCGACCCGCAGGCAATCCGCGGCATCTGGCGGCTGGGCTGGCAGGCCGGGCCGTCGCTGGCCTTCCTGCTGGCGATCGTGCTGCTGTATTCCCGGGCGGCGGTGCCGTTCCTGTATTTCCAGTTCTGAGGGGCGTGATGGCGAAGGCAACGGCGATGCGGCAGTGGGTTTCCCGGGCATGGCGCGCCGGCGATGCCGCCTTGCCCGGCACGGCCTGAGGGGCCGATGGCGTTTCTGGATGTCGCCCGGGCGGGCGGCCGCCGCGCGGCAGCGGCGCAGGGGCTGTTCGCCCTGGCGTGGCTGGGCTTCGGGCTGTGGCAGGGCATCGCCGCCCTCCGCGCGCCGGCGGGTCAGGCCCGGCTGGAGCCTACGCTGAATCAGGAAGCATTCCTGGCGGGGCGCACGGCCGCGGCGGTCAACCACATCATGGCACACGACCTACCTGTGGACGCGACGCTGCGCGGCGCTGGCGGGGTGCTGCGCTGGGGTGGATTCGGCTCCGGCGGGCCGCAAGTGCGCGTCGGCTGCGACGGCTGGCTGTACCTGACCGAGGAGCTGCGGCCGTGGCAGGGCGCAGCGGAGGCGATGGCCGAGCGTGCGGCGGGGCTGGCCCGGCTGCAGCGAGCGCTGGCGGCGCGCGGCATCACCCTGCTCATCGCCATCACGCCGGACAAGGCGCGGGTGCATCCCGAGCATCTTTGCGGGGCGCCGAGGTCCGCGCAGTCCGTGGCGCGGCATGCCGACTTCGTGGCGTTGCTCGATCGGCAGGGCGCCCGGCACGTCGAGGTGCTGGGGCCGCTGCGTGCGGCCGGCGGCGAGCTATGGCTGCGGACAGATACGCATTGGAATCAGCGCGGCGCCGCGCTGGTGGCCGGGCTGATTGCGCAGGCAGCGCGCGAGTTGCCGCTGGAGCGCTCCGGCGGCTTCCGCACCGTCGCGGCCCGGCCGACGCCGCAACCCGGCGACTTGCTGCGGCTGATGAACCTGGACCAGGTGGCGGACCGCTGGCGGCCGTCTCCGGATCTCGTGGCGGTCGCCACCACCACGGCACCCCAGGCAGCCGGCGGGCTGCTCGACGACGCCGAAGCCCCGCAGGCCGTGCTCCTCGGCAGCAGCTATTCGGTGAACGGCAATTTCCACGGAGCTTTGCAGGAGGCGCTTGCTATGCCCGTGACCAATTTCGCCCAGGCGGGCGGTGGCTTCGCCGGCGCCGCGCTGCGTTACTTCGCCAGCCCGGCCTGGCGGGAGAGCCCGCCGAGGCTGATCGTGTGGGAGGTGCTGGAACGCGGGCTGGGACAGCCGATCAGCGTGGAGGAAGGCCGGCTGCTGGCGGGGGATGGACTGTGAGCGGGCCACTGACCGGCTTCAATGTGATCGAAATGGCCGGCATCGGGCCCGGCCCGTTCTGCGGCATGCTGCTGGCCGATATGGGCGCAGATGTGCTGCGCATCGACCGGCCTGGCGCCAGGCCGCCGGCGGCCAGCGATGTGACCGCGCGGGGCAAGCGGGCCATGGGGCTCGACCTGAAGGACCCCGCGGCAGTCAGTGAACTGCTTGGCCTGGTCGAGAATGCCGACGCCCTGATCGAGGGCTTCCGGCCGGGCGTGATGGAGCGGCTGGGCCTGGGGCCCGCGACCTGCCATGCGCGGAACCCCAGGCTGGTCTACGGCCGGATGACCGGCTGGGGCCAGACGGGGCCGCTGGCGCCCACCGCGGGGCATGACATCGACTACATCGCCATTTCCGGGGCGCTGGACGCCATCGGCACGGCAGATGGGCCGGTGCCGCCGCTCAACCTGGTGGGCGACTACGGCGGCGGCGGCATGCTGCTGGCGATGGGTGTGCTGGCCGCGCTGCTGCATGCCGGGCGCACCGGTGAGGGCCAGGTGGTGGATGCCGCGATGAGCGACGGCGCGGCGCTGCTGATGGCGCCGATCTACGGCATGCAGGCCGCGGGCCGATGGGGCGCGGCGCGGGGCGGCAACCTGCTGGATGGCGGCGCTCCCTTCTACGGCACCTATCGCTGCGCCGACGGCAAGTTCCTCGCGGTGGGGCCGATCGAGCCACAATTCTTTGCCTTGTTCATCCAAGGTCTCGGCCTGGAGGAGGCGGATTTCGCGGGCCGGGCGGATGCGACGCAGTGGCCGGCGCTGCGGGCCCGCATCGGCGCCGCACTGCTGACGCGCGCGCGGGACGAATGGGCAGCCATCTTCGAAAGCACCGATGCATGCGTCGCCCCGGTGCTGACGATGGCGGAGGCGCCGCTGCACCCGCACAATGTGGCGCGCGGCACTTTCATCGAGCGCGACGGTGTTATCCAGCCCGCCGCTGCCCCCCGCTTTTCCCGGGCGGGCGAACCCGCCACACTTGCGGACAAGCAACCATAGATAGGGGGCCGGGGAGGTTTCATGCGCGCCATTTTCCGCGAGGACCACGAGGCCTTTCGCACGCAGTTCCGCAAATTCGTGGACCGCGAGATCGCCCCACAGCACCGCCAGTGGGAGCGCGACGGCATCGTCCCTCGCGCGCTATGGCGCCGCGCTGGCGAGGAAGGGTTCCTCTGCCCCATGCTGGCGCCCGAATACGGCGGTGGCGGCGGCGATTTCGGCCACAGCGCGGTGGTGGTGGAGGAGCTGGCACGGGTGAACGCCACCGGCGTCGCGTTCCAGCTGCACAGCGACATCGTGGTGCCTTACTTCGCGGCCTACGCCACCCAGGGACGGCGGGCCGAATGGCTGCCGAAGATGGCGAGCGGCGAGATGATCGGCGCCATCGCCATGACCGAGCCCGGAATGGGCAGCGACCTGAAATCCATGCGCAGCACGGCCAGGCGGGAGGGCGAGTGTTGGGTGATCAACGGCGCCAAGACTTTCATCAGCTCGGGCCAGAATGCCGGCATCGTCATCGTCTGTTGCAAGACGGACCCCGAGGCGGGGCGGCGGGGGATTTCCCTCATCGCGGTCGAGGAAGGCACGGCAGGCTTCACCAAGGGCAAGCGGCTGGAGAAGATCGGCCTGCACGCGCAGGACACCTCCGAGTTGTTCTTCGACGAAGTGCGGGTGCCGGTAGAAAATCTGCTGGGGGAGGAAAATCGCGGCTTCCACCAGCTGATGCACCAGCTGCCGCAAGAGCGGCTCATCATTGCCATCCGCTGCGGCACCAGCATGGAGACGATGCTGGCGAAGACCATCGAATACGCCAAGGAGCGCAAGGTCTTCGGCCAGAGCGTGTTCGACTTCCAGACGCATCGGTTCACCCTGGCATCGGCCAAGGCGGAAATCGGGATGTACCGGGTCTATCTGGACGACTGCATTGCGCGGCACATGGCGGGCGCGCTGTCGGCCGAGGATGCGGCGGCGGCCAAGCTGCTGGGCACGGAGATGCAGAACCGGCTGCTGGACCAGTTCCTGCAGATCCATGGCGGCTATGGCTACATGGCGGAATACGAGATCGGCCGCGCCTGGGCGGATGCGCGGGTGGGGCGGATTTATGGGGGGAGCAGCGAGGTGATGAAGGAGATCATCGCACGGACGTTGTGAGCGGCAACAGCGGCCGTTAGGCTTGAGAAAAGGAACCGTTCATGAATCGCAGAACACTGCTCGCCGCCGGCCTGGCCAGCCCAGCCCTCGCCCAACCCACCTTTCCCAACCGCACCATCACCATCCAGATCAGCTTCCCGCCCGGCGGCGCCACCGATGTGCAGATGCGCGGCTTTGCCGAGGCCGCCACCCGCGCCATGGGCGTGACCGTGCAGATCGAAAACCGCCCCGGCGGCGGCGGCACCCTGCCGGCCGCCAACATGCGCAACACCCGGCCGGACGGCTACACGCTGGCGCAGCTCTCCCTGCCCGCGCTGCGCCTGCCCTTCATGCAACGCATGAGCTTCAATCCCCGCACTGACTTCACCCCCATCATCCACCTCACCGGCTACCTGTTCATGGTCATCGTGCGGGCGGACAGCCCCTACCGCACATGGGCCGACCTGGTGGCCGACGCCCGCGCGCGGCCCAATCAGCTGCGCATCAGCAATACCGGCGCCAACGGCACGCCGCATCTCACGCTGATCGATCTGGCGGAGCGTGAGCGCGTCGAGGTCACCCACGTCCCCTTCCGCGGCGAGGCGGAGGCCATTCCGGCCCTGCTGGGCAACCACATCGAAGCGGCCGCCACCGGGTCCGGACCCATCCCGCTGATCGCGGAGGGCCGGCTGCGGGCGCTGAACGTGTGGGTCCGCACCCGCTCGCCCAAGCTGCCGGATGTGCCGACGCTGCTGGAGCTGGGGTACAACGACATGGTCATCACCTCGCCCTATGGCGTGGTAGGGCCGTTGGGGATGGAACCCGCCGTGGTGCGCGCGCTGCATGAGGGCTTCCGCACCGCCGCGAACGACCCTGCGCATGTCGCAGCCCTGGCGCGGCTCGACATGCCGCTGGAATACCTGAACCCGGACGATTATGGCGCCTTCCTCCAGCGCAGCTGCGACGAGGAGGAGGCTCGCGTTCGCCGCCTCGGCCTGGCGACGGGCTGATGTTCGCGCCTGATCTGTTCGCCGGCAGCCGCGTGCTCATCACCGGCGGCGGTACCGGGCTGGGACGGATGATGGCCGATACGCTGCTGGCGCATGGCGCGGCGGTGGAAATCTGGGGCCGACGCGCGGCGGTGCTGGAAGCCGCGACGGCCGAGATGAACGCGACGCATCCGGGGCGGGCCGCCTTCCGCGCGGTGGACATCAAGGACGCCGAGGCGGTGGACGCCGCGGTGCAGGCCAGCTTCGACGAAGCCCGGCCCCTGACGGCGCTGATCAACAACGCCGCCGGAAATTTCGTCAGCCGCACGGAAGAACTTTCGCCGCGCGCCTTCCGGGCAATCTCCGACATCGTCTTCCACGGCTCCTTCAGCGTGACCCAGGCGGTGGGCAAGCGCTGGATCGCGGCTGGAACGCCGGGGGCCGTGGTCAGCATCGTCGTCACCTGGGTGTGGACCGGGGCACCCTTCGTCCTGCCCTCCGCCATGTCCAAGGCCGGGCTGGATGCCATGACCAAGTCGCTGGCGGTGGAATGGGGACGGTATGGCATCCGGCTGAACTGCATTGCACCCGGCCTCATCCCGACCGAGGGAATGCTGGCGAGGCTGCGGCCGGGGGAGAACGACCCGGCTGAGAAAAGCGCCGCCACCAACCCCATGGGCCGCGTCGGCACCCCGGAGGATATCGGCAATCTGGCCGCCTTCCTGCTGTCACCCGGCGCAGGCTGGCTGTCGGGTCAAACCATCGCGCTGGATGGCGGCAACTGGTTGAGCCACGGCGGCGGCTTCCGCGACTACCTGGCCTGGGGCGATGCCGAATGGGCAGCGGCACGGGCGCGGATCAAGGCGCGTACCGCGGCCGACAAGGCAGTATAACCGGCGGAAGTGCTGGAATGCTGGCCTCGGCGATCGGATACCTCGGCATCGCGTCGCTAAACTGGCTGAGTCACCAGCTTCCTTAGCCTGCTACCCCTTCAGGAAGGCCAGCAACTCGTCCAGCACCGGCCCCTTATGCGAGGCCAGCAGTCCGTGTGGCGCGCCGTCGAGCTCGATGAGCCGCGATTGCGGGATCGCCCGGGCGGCGGCGCGGGCGGAGGCGTCGATCGGCACCGTCGCATCTCCGGTGCCGTGGATGATCAGCGTGGGCATCGTGAAGGCCGGCAAGTCCGGCCGGAAATCGGTCTGCGAAAACGCCGCGGCGCAGGCGAGGGTGGGCCGCATGCCGGCCATCATCGCCATGCTGCGGGACCATTCCACCACAGCCTCGCTGACCGGCTGGTTGATCAGTCCGATGCCGTAGAACTGCTTGACGAAGGTCTGCATGAAGGCGGCGCGGTCCTTTCGCATCTCACCTGTCATGGTCTGGAAGGTTTCAACGGGCGTGCCGTCGGGGTTGTCCGGCGTGCGGGGCATGTAGGGCACGACCGAGGCGATGAGCCCGGCCTGCCGAACGCCCTTCCCACCGTGCCGCGACAGGTAGCGCGCGACCTCGCCGCCCCCCATGGAAAAGCCGACGAGGGCGGCGTCAGCGGCTCCGGTCGCCTGCATTACGCTCGCCAGGTCGTCCGCCAGGGTGTCGTAGTCGTAGCCGTTCCAGGGCTGGTCGGAGCGGCCGAAGCCCCGCCGATCATAAGCGATGGCCTTGTAGCCGGCCTCGGCGAGGGCGCAGGCGTGGTCATCCCACGAATCGGCGTTGAGCGGCCAGCCATGCAGCAGAATAACCGGCCGACCCTCCCCCCAGATCTTGGTGAAGAGGCGGGTTCCGTCGCGGGTTTCGATCATGGGCATGGCGGCTTGAACACCGCGGCCCGGCTGGAGTTTCGATGGGCCTGGCAGGACTCGAACCTGCAGCCAAACCGTTATGAGCGGTCCGCTCTGACCATTGAGCTACAGGCCCTCGGGGGAGGCAATGTAGAGCGGGGCGGCAGGCTTCGCTACTGCGCCGCGCCCCGCCCGAAGCGGCCCGGCGCCACCCCGGGCGGGCCGAAGCCGGGCGGTGGCGCCGGCTCCAGGATATTCCGAACCCGGCTGCCGGGCGGGGCCAGCGGCTGGCCGGGCGGCCCGTAATAAGGTGGCGTGGTTCCGTCCCCAACCGGTCGGCCCTCGCGCATCAGGTCCGGCCACGCCTGACGCGGCGGCAGGGCCGGCGGCCATTGCGACGGCCGCTCCAATTTGTCTACGGGCATACCGGCGAGCTGTGGCGCGGCCAACCGCAGCAGCGGCTCGTCCCGCGCCCATGTGTCGCGCAGCGCCCGGTGCGAGGAGGGGGTGATGTGCGGCTCGCGGGTCGGCGCCCAGGTATGCGGCAGGATGGCGACGTTGCCGAGGTAGAGCGCCCGCCCCGGGCTCGGGGTAAACACCAGCGGTGCCAACAGGAAGGTGTTGCGCAGCGTGAGCTGTTCCGTCGGCTCGACGAAAACGCGGCCCACCGCCAGCGGCCGCGCCGGCAGGTTCAACGCGAAGACACGGCACAGCGACACGTCGGGCACCGCCGCATCACTGCCGGACAGCCGGCCGGGGCCGGCCAGGGTGCGCGCGATGCGGCCGTTCTGCCCGGCCTCCACCAGCGACACCTGGCTGCGGTTGGGCAGCCCGGTCCGCTGGCCGGCGACGAAATCCAGCGAGAACAGGACCAGCCCAGTGGGGCCCGGCGAATTGAGGGAGGACGCGATCGGCTCCTCGCCGCCCTGCTCGGCGCAGCCTGCCAGGGCCGCCGATCCCGCCAGCAAACCCCTTCGCGTCAGATGAACCACAACAGACCAGACAGGCTTTGCGGCGTGGGCAGCGCGGCCTGGGTCAGGCCGGTCCAGGTCACCGAGGTCTCGACCAGGCCGTCGCCGTCCAGATCGGCGTGCAGGGTCACGCCCTGATAGCCGGCGGTGCCGTCGCTGGCGCGCCAGCTCATGCGGCTGACGCCGGGGTTCCACCCGAAGACGGACAGCGTCTCGCCAGCCTGCCAGTCGGTGATGGTGGACCAGGTCGTCGTCAGGCCGCGCCCGTCGAGGAAGAAATCGTCCCGCCCCGCACCGCCGGTGAGGAAGTTGGAGCCGATGCCGCCATCGATGACGTCATCGCC
>CAXTJY010000156.1:936-8121 GCA_964244395.1 uncultured Rhodovarius sp. | reverse complement strand
CGCTGCACATGGCGGGCGAGCTGTTCCGGCAACGCGCCGGCATCGATATCACCCACGTGCCGTATCGCGGCGCGGCGCCGGCGATTACCGACCTGGTGGCTGGCCGGGTGCAGCTGATGCTGGGCGACGTGCCGGGGCTGCTGCCGCAGGTACGCGCCGGCGCGGTGCGCGCCATCGGCATCACCAGCACCGAGCGGCTTGCGCTGGTGCCGGAAGTGCCGACGGTGATTGAGGCCGGGGTGCCGGGCGTGGTGTCCGAAACCTCCTACGGCCTGCTCGCGCCGGCGGGGGTGCCGGCCGAGCGCATCACGCTGCTCTCCCGCGCCCTGCTTGGTGCGCTGGCCGATTCGAAGGTGCGGGCGGCGCTGGAGGCGCAGGGCGGCCGCATCATCGCCAGCACACCGGAGCAATACGCGGCCAAGCTGCGCGCTTCCTCCGCCACCTGGGGGGAGGTTGTGCGCGCGGGCGGCATCCGCGCGGAATGACGAACCGCCGCAGCCCGCCCGACGAACCTCCCGCTGCCCAGCCCACGGGCGGCATTGCGGCGCGCGGCTGCGCACCTGACCGACCCGTCGCCGCCCTACTACCCGGGACGACGAGGCGTCGCGGCCTGTTTGCCGAACCGGAGGCCCTCTTGCCTCCACACAAGCCGACCCAAAACATTGCGGCCAAGTCCGGCACAGATCCGACTCTCTCGCGCCGTTGCGGCCTTGTCGCGCTGCTGGCCACGCCCGCGCTGGCCCGCGCCCAGAGCAATGCTATCCGCCTCATAGTGCCGTTCGCGGCCGGCGGCTCGGCCGACCAGACGGCGCGGATGATGGCCGAACCGGTCGGCGCGGCGCTGGGCCAGACGATGATCGTGGAGAACCGGCCGGGCGGTGGGGCTACGCTGGGCGCGCAACTGGTGGCCCGGGCGGCGCCGGACGGAATGACGCTGCTCTACGGCACCCCAGGGCCGCAGATCATCAACCCCTGGCTGATGCGCAGCCTCCCCTACGACCCCGTGCGCGACTTTGCGCCGGTGGTGAGCGTGAAGCGCGCGCCGAACCTACTGGCGCTGCACCCTTCGGTGCCGGCGACCAGCGTGGCGGAGCTGATTGCCCTGGCCCGCGCGCGCCCCGGCGCGCTGGCTTTTGCGTCGTCGGGCGTCGGCGCCTCCAGCCATCTGGCGGGCGAGATGTTCAAGTTCCTGGCGGGGGTGGACCTGCTGCACGTACCGTTCCGCGGCACTGGGCCGGCGACCACCGAGCTGATCGCCGGCAACGTGCAGATGGCCATCGACACCATTTCCATCCTGCTGCCGCATGCGCGTGACGGGCGGCTGCGGGCGCTGGGGGTCAGCACGCCAACGCGCTCGCCGCTGGTGCCGGAGATTCCGGCGATTGCCGAGACGCTGCCGGGCTTCGATGCCTCGCCGTTCAACTATATCGCGGCACCCGCCAACACGCCGCCGGCGACCATCGCCCGGCTGAACGCTGCCTTCAACCGCGCTCTGTCGGATCCAGGCTTCCGGGCCCGGATGGAGGCGCTGGGCGAGGAACCGCTGGGTGGCACGCCGGAGGCGCTGGCGGCGACCATCGCGGAGGAGAGCGCGCGGTGGCGCGAGGTGATCCGAGCCGCGAATGTGCGGGCTGAATGAGAAGGTCCTCGGGCACGCGAGCGTGGTGCGGCGAGGCAGCCGGCATCAAGGACCATGTTCGCCCCCTTGGGCGCCGGCTTCGCCGGTGGCCTGCGGCCATCCTTGACCCCGTCCGCCTCCCCACACCTTGGAAAGGTGTGGCCGGGAGGGGGGAACGACCTTTTTGACCGAACAAGGGAACATGGGTTTGGACTACTTTAGCCTCGACGTTGCGGATTTCGTCGCCACGGTCACCATGAACAGGCCCCCGGTGAACGCGCAGAACGGCGCGTTTCGCCGCGAATGCGTGGCGCTCTTCGACGAGCTACACGACCGCGACGACGTCCGCGCCATCATCCTCACCGGGGCCGGACGCGCCTTTTCGGCCGGCGCCGATCTGAAGGAACGGCCGACGCGCGAGCCCGGCGTTTACCCCGCCCATAACCGGCTGGTCCGCGCCGCCTTCGACTGCATCATCGAATGCGAGAAGCCGGTCATCGCTGCTGTCAACGGCGCTGCCATCGGCGCCGGCTGCGTGATGGCGCTGTGCTGCGACATCCTGGTGGTGTCGGAAGATGCCTTCCTATCGATGACCGAGGTGGATGTGGGCCTGGCCGGCGGTGTGCGGCACACGCTGCGGCATTTCAGCCCCTCCGATGCGCGGCTGATGATCTACACCGCGAGACGCATGACGGGACCGGAGCTGTACCGGATGAACGCCGCCAGCGCCTGCGTTCCGGCCGCTGAGTTGCTGCCCACCGCGCGCGGCATCGCCGCCGAGATCGCGCGCAAGGTGCCGCTGGCGGTCCGCGCGGCGAAGAAGAGCTTCGCCACCACGGAGGAGATGCCGCTGCGCGATGGCTACCGGTTCGAGCAGTCGCAAACCGTGGCGCTGTCGGGCACCGAGGACACGCGTGAGGCGCAGGCGGCGTTCGCGGAGAAGCGGGCGCCGGTGTTCAAGGGGCGGTGAGGCGGTGCCCGAATACGTCGCGGCCCAGCGCCGTGAGGCTGCGCCGTCGGTGATGCGGGGCTGCACCGGCGTCCCGGGGCCGTTCTGTATCCGTCATGGGTAGGCTTGACCCGCGCATATCTTCGGCGTTGTGCACGATGATGAGGAGATGGCCTGGCAAGCCCAGCCATGACGTCCACGGACTTTAAGGAGAGCTCACCATGCCCGTCGGCTTCGCCATTCACCAGCGCTCGCGCGCTGCATCCCCCGCCACGGTCGAGGCGTTCCGCGTCCTCCCCGTCGCCAATGTCAGCGACTGCATGTCGCGCATGGCCGCCGGCGGGCCGCGGCTGACGCCGCGCCACAAGGGCGGCGTGCTGGCCGGCCCGGCGCTGACCGTGAAGACGCGGCCCGGCGACAACCTGATGATCCACAAGTCGATCCAGCTGGCGAAGCCGGGCGACGTGATCGTGGTGGATGGCGGCGGCGACCTGACCAACGCGCTGATCGGCGAACTGATGGCCAATTCGATGATCAAGGCGGGCGTCGCCGGCATCGTGCTGAACGGCGCCATCCGCGATGCCGGATGGATCGCGGCGCATGACTTCCCGGTCTATGCCGCCGGGGTCACGCATCGCGGGCCGTACAAGGATGGGCCGGGCGAGATCAACTGCGTGGTGGCGTTGGACGGCATGGTGATCGAGCCTGGCGACCTGATCCTGGGCGACGAAGACGGGCTGGTCTGCGTGCCCTTCGCGCAGCTCGATGAAGTGCTGAAGGCGACGCAGGCCAAGCAGGCGGCGGAGCAGACGCAGATGGCGAACATTCTGGCCGGCACGCATGATTCGACGTGGGTGGATGCGTCGCTGAAGCGGCTGGGCTGCTCAGGCGTTTAGCGCCGGCTGCCGCGCCGCTGCGCCGCCATCCGCACCCCGGCATTGGCCGCGCCGAAGCCGGCGTAGCCTGCGTCGCGCTCGACCAGTTCCAGGAAGAAGCGCTCCTCGAACGGCAGGGTATAGGCGTGGCGGAAGGTGGCGCCCGCTGCATCCTGGTCATACAGCAGATGGCGATGCCGTAGGGTTTCCAGCGCCTCGTCGCTTAGGCCGAAGCGGGCGCCCAAGTCCTCGTAGTAGTTTTCCGGGATCTCCAGCAGCGGGGCGTCCGCGGGTGCCGCGATCCGGTCCACCGCGAAGGCGATGTGGTGCACGCCTGCCCCAGCGAAGGCCGACACGAAGCGGCCCGTGCCGGTGCGGCTGCTTTCGCTGACGTTGAGCGGCAGCCGTACGCTGCCATCGGCGCTGACCCAGGCACGGGAGCGGACGATGCCGAAGGGGTCCGGCAGCTCCCACGCCGCATCGGGCGTCAGGCCCAGCACGGCGCGGTAGAACAGGGTAAACCCCTCCACCAGTTCCGGCGCCAGGGCCTGGGCGATGTGGTCCACGCGCATCGCCGGGCCATCAGGCACCGGCTCCAGGACGAAATCGTCTTGCCAGATCGGCGGCGCGCCTGCCTCCACCAGATGGATCAGCATGCCGTCCGGGGCGCGGATGGCGGGCAGCTCGCGCTCACCCTCGCCGCGCTTTTCGTGCCAGACGCTGCACAGCAGGGCGCGGGCGCGGTCCGCCAGGCGGGCCGGGCTGTCCACCCGCAGCGCCATGGCGCAGACGGCGGGGCCGGTCATCTGGAAGCGCTCCTGGGCGGCGCTGTCGGGCTCCGCGTTCAGGACGAGGTTTGCCTCGCCCTGGCGCCATAATTCGACCTGTTTGGAGCGGTGCCGGCCGGCGCGGTGGAAGCCGACGCTGGTCAGATAGCCGCCAAGCTGCTCCCGCGCCGTGTCGTCCACGGCGAATTCCAGGAACTCCACGCCATGCAGCACCGGCAGCGCCGGCAGCGGCGCCAGCCCGACCTGATCCGCCAACCAGACCAGGCTGCGCATGCCGTCGCGGGCGATGCGGCGGGCCGGCGCGGCGCGGAACTCGTCGTTGAAGATTTCCAGCGACAGCGGGCCGGTGTAGCCCGCGGCGAGGCACGCGCCGGTGAAGTCCGCCACCGGCAGGTCGCCCTGGCCGGGGAAGTTGCGGAAATGACGCGACCAGCTCAGCACGTCCATGTCTAGGCGCGGCGCGTCGGCAAGCTGTACGAAGAAGATCTTGTCGCCGGGGACCTCCAGACCGTTCAGGTCGTCGCCCAGGGAGAGGGTGTGGAAGCTGTCCAGCACCAGGCCCAGCGCGGGGTGGTCGACGACCTTAACGATGTTCCAGGCCTGGCGCCAGCGGTTGGTGTGGCGGCCCCAAGCCAGCGCCTCGAAGCCGACGCGCAGGCCGCGCTTGGCGGCGCGTTCGGCCATCTCGTGCAGATCGGCGGCGGCTCGGGCGGGGTCGTTCAGCGTGGCGGGCTGGGTGTTGCTGCACACCAGGATCATCTCGGCGCCCAGCGCCTGCATGGTGTCGAACTTCCTCTCGGCGCGGTCCAGGTTGCGGGTGCGCTGCGGCTCGGGCATGGCCTCGAAGTCGCGGAAGGGTTGGAAGAGGGCAACTTCCAGGCCCAGGTCCCGCGCCATCCGGCCGGCCTCGGCGGGGGTGCCCTCGAACGTCAGCAGGTCGTTCTCGAAGATCTCCACCGCATCGAAGCCGGCGGCGGCCGCGGCCTCCAGCTTGTCGGGCAGGCTGCCGGAAAGGCAGACGGTGGCGATGGCGTAACTCAAGCCGGAATGCCGAGCAGGGCGCGGGCCTGGGCGGGGGTGGCGACGGGGCGGTCGTACCGCGCGCATAGGTCGGCCACGCGGGCCACCAGCGCGGCGTTGGATGGGGCCAGCGTGTCGCGGTCCCAACGGACGTTGTCTTCCAGGCCGGTCCGGCAGTGGCCGCCCAATTCCAGGGCCCAGTGGTTGAGTTCGAGTTGGTGCCGGCCGATGCCGGCGGCGGTCCAGGTCGCGCCGGGCAGCAGTTCACGCAGCTTGGCCAGCTCGAACTCCAGGATGTCGCGGCGGGCGGGCAGCGCGTGCCGCACCCCGAAGACGAATTGCACATGCGGCGGGGCCAGCAGCAGCCCCTCGGTCACTAGGTCGGCGGCATTGTAGAGCATGGCCAGGTCGAAGATCTCGATCTCCGGCTTGATGCCCTTGTCCCGCATGCTGACGGCGAGTTCGCGCACGAAGGCCGGCGGGTTCTCGTAAACGATGGTGGGGAAGTTGACGCTGCCGGTGGCGAGCGAGGCCATTTCCGGCTTGAGGTACAGCATGGCGCCGCGGGCAGCCAACTCGCGACCGCGCCCGCCGGTGGAGAACTGCACGATGATGCCGGGGCAGTGCTTCATTGCGCCCTCCTGGAACGCAGCGAAGCGGTCGGGGTCGCTGCTGCTGCTCTCATCGTCGTTGCGGACGTGGACGTGGACGAGGGTAGCGCCGGCCTCGAAGGCGGCGTGGGTGCTCTCTATCTGCTCGGCCGTGGTGACGGGAAGGGCAGGATTGTCCTTCTTGCGCGGTACCGAGCCGGTGATGGCGACGGAGATGACGCAGGGTTCTTGGGGCATCGGACGATCCTTCCTGGCGGCTGTCTCTGGGGGCCGCAGCGACCCCCTTGTCATGGCCTGGCTCGACCCAGTCCGCGACGTCTCGCTGGTCATGGCCGGGCTTGACCCGGCCATTTTGCAGGCGTCGGGGACGACCTGCTCTTCGCGTCACGGAGGTGCCCGGGTCGAGTCCGGGCATGACGGGGGGTGGGAACGGCCCGTCTATTCCAACGTGATACCCCGCGCCCGGATGAGCTCGCCCCACTTCGCGCTCTCCGCCGTCAGATAGGCCGGGAAGGCCTCGGGCGAGCCGGGGGTCGGGATGATGGAGCTGCTGCGCAGCCGCTCGATGGTGTCGCCATTGGCCAGCGTCGCCGCCAGGCCGCGGGACAGGGCGGTGATGATGGCGGGCGGCGTGCCGGCCGGTGCCAGCAGGGCGAAGTCCGATGTGGCCTCGAAGCCGGGAAAGCCGCTCTCGGCGATGGTCGGCACCGTCGGCGCCAAGGCGTTGCGTTCCAGGGTGGAGACGCCCAGCGCCACGATCTGGCCGGCCTGCATCAGCGGCAGCGCGGTTACCGCATCCACCATGGCCAGCTGCACCTCGTTGGTGATCAGCGCCTGCACGGCGGGGGCGCCGCCGCGATAGGTCACGTTCAGCACGTCGATGCCGGCGCCGCGCAGGAACAGCTCCGTGGCCAGATGCGCCGACGATCCAGCGCCGGAGGAGGCGTAGGACATGCGGCCCGGCTGCGCCTTCGCGCGCTCGACGAAGGCCTGGATGGTGCTGACGCCGGTCTGTCGGTTTGTGCAAAGCATGATGGGCGAGATGGCGACGCGGCCAATGGGCGCGAAGGCGCGGTCGTCATCATAGCCGCGGTTGGGGAAGAGATGCCGGCTCATGGCGTAGGTTGAATTCACGCCGAGCAGCAGGGTGTGGCCGTCGGGCCTGGCGCGCGCGACGGAGGCGTGGCCGACGGTGCCGGAGGCACCGGGCCGGTTGTCCACCACGAAGCTGCCGCCCAATTCCCGTGTCAGCGACTGGGCGACGACGCGGCCGACGAAGTCGGTGGAGCCGCCGGGCGCCCAGGAGACGACGATGGTCACCGGG
>CAXTJY010000156.1:0-926 GCA_964244395.1 uncultured Rhodovarius sp. | reverse complement strand
GGAGCCGGGATAGGCTTCCTGGGCGAGTGCCGGTACGGCGAGAAGCCCCGACGTGGCGGCGAGGAGGCCGCGGCGTGAGATCGACATAGTGGTGTGCTCCGTTTCCTGGTGACGTATTCCTCAGCCGGCGCTTTGCGCCGTTGACGTGTACGTACTGGTTGGTACATTGCGTCGTCAAGTCAAAAACGGGAAATGTTCATGACCGCCGCACCCTTCACGCCGGCGCCTAACGGAACATTGTTGCTGGGGCTGATCGGCGCCGGCATCGGCCAGTCGCGGTCGCCGGCCATGCACATGGTGGAATGCGCGGCGCAGGGCCTGGCGTGCGAATACCGCCGCATCGACCTGGACGTGCTGGGGGTGGGGGTGGAGGCGCTGCCGGGGCTGCTCGATCAAGCGGAGGCCGCGGGCTACCGTGGGCTGAACATCACTTACCCGGCCAAGCAGGCGGTGATCCCGCTGCTGCATGACCTGTCGCCGGAGGCGGCGGCGCTGGGCGCGGTGAACACGGTGGTGTTCGAGGGTGGCCGCCGGCGCGGCTTCAACACCGATGCGTCCGGCTTCGCCGCCGGCTTCCGCATGCAGCTGCCCGACGTGGCGATGGGCCGTGTTGTGCAGATAGGCGCCGGCGGGGCAGGGGCCGCCGTGGCGCATGCCACGCTGCAGGCCGGCGCCGGGCATCTGACGGTGTTCGACATGGATGCGGCGCGCGGGGCGGCGCTGGTGGCGAACCTGAACGGCCATTTCGGCGCCGGGCGGGCTGCGTTGGGCGATGCGTTGCCCGAGGCTGTCGCCGTCGCCAACGGGTTGGTGAACGCGACGCCCATGGGCATGGCGAAACACCCCGGCCTGCCGTTGCCGGCGAAACTGCTTCGGCCGGACCTGTGGGTGGCCGATGTGGTGTATGTGCCGCTGGACACGGCGTT
>CAXTJY010000155.1:0-8131 GCA_964244395.1 uncultured Rhodovarius sp. | reverse complement strand
GATGGCGATCTGCGCTTCCAGCCGCGCCAGCGCGGCACCGACGCAGAAACGGCCGCCCAGCCCGAAGCTGAGATGGCGGTTTGGCTGCCGGTCCAGCACCAGCCGGTCCGGCGCCTCGAAGACGCTTTCGTCGCGGTTGGCCGAGGCGATGATGCCCAGTGCCAGCCCGCCCTGGGGGATCACCGCACCGGCCAGCTCTACCCGCTCCCGCGCGAACCGGTGGGTGGTGGTTTCCACCGGGCCGGAGTGACGCAGCAGTTCCTCCACCGCGGCCGGGATCAGCGCCGGCTCGGCCTGCAGGCGATGCATCTGTTCCGGCTCCCGCAGCAGGGCCAGCACGCCGTTGCCGATCAAATTGGCCGTCGTCTCGTGGCCGGCCGTGAGCAGCAGGATGATCATCGCCGACAGTTCATCTTCCGTAAGCCCGGCGTCGCCCTCCCGCGCCCGGGCCAGCGCCGAGATCAGGTCGTCCCGCGGCGTTTCCCGTCGGGATCGCACCAGCCCGCGGATGAAGCGCATGAAGCGCCAGATGGAAGGTGCCGCCGCCAGCATTCCGAAGCGCGAGGCGGCGCCGTCCAGCAGGCGGCGCGACCAGCGGGCGAAGCGCTCCCGATGCTCTACGGGAACACCCAGCATCTCGGCGATCACGGTGACCGGCAGCGGCAAGGCGTAGTCGGCAACGAGGTCGAATTGCGGCTCGGCCAGTGCCCGGTCGAGGAGTTCCTCGCACAGCACCTCCACAAGGGGGCGCATCGCCGCCACCGCCGATGGTGTGAAGGCCTGCTGCACCAGGCGGCGCAGCCGGGCATGGTCCGGCCCGTCTCGCGACAGCATGTTCTGCATCAGGGGCCGGAAGAGCGGCGGCAGCCAGGGCAGCCGCGGCGGCGGGGTCAGGCTGGCCGGGTCCTTGACGAGGCGCGGCTCGCGCAACATCGCGGCCACATCGGCGTGGCGGGTGAGGAGCCATGCCTCCTGCCCACCGGGCAGTCGCACCCGGCAGACCGGCGCCTCCGCCCGCAGCCTGGCATAGGCGGTATGGGCGGTGGCCTTGAAGCTTGCGCCGGCGATCGGCAGGTCGAGCAGGGGAGCATTGGTCATGCCCTGAATCTGGCCTGCCGCCGGCTTCTGCCCTACTCGGTTTCAGGTGCCCCGCATGACCGACCCGCCAGGCCTGCCCGAACCGCGCCTGGCGCCGCGGCAGCGCCGCGCGCTGCGCACCGTGGACCATGTGTGCGAGGCCGCTGCTCAGATTCTGGAGACGGCCGGGCCCGCCGGCTTCACCACCAACCACGTCGCCGCGCGGGCGGGTTATTCCATCGGCACCCTGTATCGCTACTTTCCGGACAAGCAGGCACTGCTGGCCCTGCTGGCGCGGCGCGAGGTGGCGCGGCAAGAAGCGCGGGTCGAGGCGGCGTTGCTGGCCGCGCCGCTCGGCACGACGTTGGAGGATCTGGCCCGCATCGTGGTCCGCGCCGCGGTTCATCCCTTCGAGGGGCGCGGCAGGCTGCGCCAGGCCATGCTTTCCATGCTGCCCAACGCCTGGCTGGACGCCGCGGCCCGTGCTGCCCTCCCCATGATCCTGCCGTCGTTGGCGGCCGCCGCGCAGCGGCACACCGGGCGGATGCTGGGCGAGGCCGGCCGGCTGGCCCTGCTGCACGTGCCCATCGGCGCCGTCGCCGCGGCCGCGCGCGAGCCCGCACTGCTCGCCGACCCCGCCTTCGAAGATGCCATGGTCCATCTCGTCGCCGGCTGCTTCAGCCCAGCGTGACATTTGCCGCTCTCCGCGCCATGACACCGCCAACACGTCCGACCCAAAACAAGGACCGCGCATGTCCGGCACCCAAAGCTCGCTTCCCCCGGAAATCGACCTCCGCCAGGTGGACGCCGCCACCGCGGAGCGCATCACCGCGCTGATCGAAAGCGAGGAGGGCGCCACCAACCGCTTCACCGGGCTGCTGGGCTACGCCGCCGTGGGCATCGCGCTGGCGATGAGCCTGTTTCACCTGTGGGCGGCATGGGACATCGTGCCGACCACGACGCTGCGCTTCGCCCATGTCGGCTTCACCATGGTGCTGGCCTTCATGCTGTATCCGGCCATGCGGCGATTTCGGCACCGCTTCATGCCGTGGGACTGGGCGCTGATCGCCGCCGCCCTCTACGTCACCTGGTACCTCATCTCCGGCGGCGACGATCTGCAGGACCGCATCATCTTTCCGGAGCCGATGGACATCGTCGTCGGCTGGCTGCTGATCGCGCTGGTGCTGGAGGCGACGCGGCGAGCCACGGGCTGGATCATGCCGGTCGTGGCCATCGTCTTCATGCTCTACGCCTTCTTCGGCAACCACCTGCCGGCGCCATGGACGCATCGAGGCTATGACGCCGAGCGGCTGATTCCGCATCTGTCGGTGGCGCTGGAGGGGATTTTTGGCACCGCGGTGGATGTGAGCGCCACGCTGATCATCCTGTTCACCATCTATGGCGCCATCCTGAGCAATTCCGGCGCCGGCAAGTACTTCGTCGATTTCAGTTTTTCCGCGACCGGGGGCAAGCCCGCCAGTGCCGGGCGCACCGTGGTGCTGAGCGCCTTCCTGCTGGGCGGGCCCAGCGGCTCCGGCGTCGCCACCACCGTCACCATCGGCACCGTCGCGTGGCCGATGATGCGCCAGGTCGGCTACAAGGGCGACGATGCAGGCGGGCTGCTGGCGGCCGGGGGCCTGGGAGCCATCATCTCGCCGCCGATCATGGGGGCGGCGGCCTTCCTGATCGCCGAGTATCTGAAGATTTCCTACCTGTCCGTCCTGCTGATGGCGACGGTGCCGACCTGCCTGTACTACGCCGGCCTGCTGTTCATGGTGGAGCTGGACCAGCGCCGCATCCGCGGCCGGGCCGACTACCGCGAGCCGCCGCCGATGGTGGTGGAGCCGGTCGGCAAGATGTTCCGGCGCGGCTGGTACCACTTCACCAGCCTGATCGCGATCATCTTCTTCATGGGGCTCGGCTACTCCGCCACGCTGGCCGTGCTCTACGCCATGGGGCTGGCGGTGGCCCTCTCCTTCCTGTCGAAGGAACATGCGCTGTGGCCGTTGAAGCTGGCGCGGACGCTGGCGGATGGCGCCATCCAGTCCATCGGCATCGCCGCGACCTGCGCCTGCGCCGGCATCATCGTGGGCGTCATCACGCTGACCGGGCTGGGGCTGAAATTCTCCGACATCGCCATCCAGGCGGCCGGTGGCTCGTTGGTCATCACCGCCATCTACACGGCGCTGATCGTCTGGGTGGTGGGCCTCGCGGTGCCGGTGACGGCCAGCTACATCATCTGCGCCGTGGTCGCGGCGCCGGCACTGATGAAGCTGGGGGTGCCGGATTACGCCGCGCACATGTTCGTCTTCTACTACGCGGTGCTGAGCGAGGTCTCGCCGCCCACCGCGCTGAGCCCCTTCGCCGCCGCCGCCATCACCGGCGCCGGCCCCTACCGCACCACCCTCATGGCCTGGAAATACACTCTGCCGGCCTTCGTGCTGCCCTTCGTCTTCGTGACCGACCCGGAGGGCGTGGGCCTGCTGCTGAACCTGACGCCGACGATGAATTGGGGCGACGTGGCATGGCAGATTTTCCTGGCCACCGCAGGGCTGGCGGCACTGGCGGCGGCAGCCCAGGGCTTTGCCCGGCACGCGCTCGCGGGGTGGGAGCGCGGGCTGCTGACCGTGGTGGGCCTCATGCTGCTCTTCCCGGCGCTGTTCGGGCTGTTCGGGCTACCGGCGCCGCATTGGGTGGGGCTGGCGCTGGGGATGGCGTTCCTGGGCTGGCAGTTTCGCCCGATGACGGCACGCCCCGGTTTGCCGTAAGCGCCGGGCGGGCGTATCAACCCGGCATGCGTTGCCTCATCCTTGCCGTGTTGCTGGCCCTGCCCGCGCAGGCGCAAAACCGCGCCACTCCCGCCGGCCCACGCCAGCTCGGCACTTTCCAGTCCTGGACCGCGGCCACCCACACAGAGGCCGGGGTGAAGTACTGCTTCGCCTTTGCCCGTGCGGCGCGCAGCGAGGGCATGCCCGGTCGGGCTCCCGCCTCCGTCTCGCTGTTGGTGACCCACCGGCCGACAGGCCGCGACCAGGTGGCGATCCGCAGCGGGTACACCCATGCCCGCGGCGCCGAGCTGCGCCTGGTGATCGGTGAGACCACCCTGCCGGCCTATACGGCGCAGGACAGCGCCTTCCTGCGTGACGGGCGGGCCGCGGTGACCGCCATGCGCAACGGGCGCGAGGCCTTGGCCCGAGCCCCCGGCCCGAACAACCGCGGCACGGTGTCGGACCAGTTCCCGCTCGCCGGCTTCTCCGCCGCCTATGAGGCGATCAGCCGCGAATGCCCGGCGCCACCGGCGCGGCGGTGACACCCCACAAGGCGTTCCCGCAGGCCGTCCGCATGATGGCTCCTGAGGCGCTGCTGGACGCCGGCGAGCGCGACCGCATCCGCGCCAAATCAGCCATCTTCGCGCCGCCCGACGCCACCCTGGCCGATGGCAGGCGCGATCTGGTGGGCATGACGCGCGAGCAGCTGGCGTCGGAGATGCTGGCGATCGCCGAGAAGCCTTTCCGCGCCAAGCAGCTCTGGCACTGGATCTACCACCAGGGCGCCAGCGACTTTTCCGCCATGAACAGCATCGCTCGGCCGTTGCAGCAGAAGCTGGCGGAACGCTTCGTCATCGGCCGACCGGGCGTCGCCACCGAGCAGACCAGCAGCGACGGCACCCGCAAATGGCTGTTCCGCTTCCGCGACGACCAACAGGTCGAGACCGTCTATATCCCAGATGACGACCGCGGCGCGCTGTGCATCTCCACCCAGGTCGGCTGCACGCTGAGCTGCACTTTTTGCCACCGGCACACAGAAGCTGGTGCGCAACCTGGGCGTGGCCGAGATCGTCGGCCAGTTCATGGCGGCGCGCGATAGCTACGGCGAATGGCCCTCGCCGACTGACGAGACCCGGCGGCTCTCCAACATCGTCGTAATGGGCATGGGCGAGCCCCTCTACAATTACGAGAACCTGGCCGCGGCGCTGACCATCATCATGGACCATGAGGGCATCGCCCTCTCCCGCCGCCGCATCACCCTCAGCACCTCGGGCGTGGTGCCGATGATGGATTTGTGCGGGCAGGAGCTGGGGGTGAACCTGGCGGTGTCGCTGCACGCCACGAACGATGCGCTACGTGACGAGCTGGTGCCGCTGAACCGGAAGTATCCGATCGCGGAGCTGCTGGCAGCCTGCCGGCGATATCCCGGCGCGTCAAACGCGCGGCGGATCACCTTCGAATACGTCATGCTGCGCGGGGTGAACGACAGCATCGCCGAGGCGCATGCGCTGGTGCGGCTGCTGGAGGGGATACCGGCCAAGGTGAACCTGATCCCGTTCAATACCTGGCCCGGCAGCCCATACAGGACCAGCACGCCCGAGGCGCTGCGCGCCTTCGCCGAGGTGTTGAACGCGGCCGGCTATTCCAGCCCCATCCGAAGGCCGCGCGGCCGGGACATCCTGGCCGCCTGCGGGCAGTTGAAGACGGAGAGCGAGCGGGTGCGCCGCGGCCATCCGTGATCGTCCCGATCCGGCGCGGTGGGCCGGTGCGCATGGACCGCCTGGTCATCGCCAGCCTGGTGTGCTGGGCCCCACTGCTGACGACAGGCGCCTGCTTCGGCCTGGCGGATTGGCTGGGGCGCGTCGCCGGCCAGCCTTGCCAGCTGTGGGGTATCCATATCGGCGGGGCCTGCGCCATTGCGGTCGGGGCGGCTTGGTTCACCCTGATCTTTCCGTTCTTCATCACGCTGTTCTGGCTGGCCCTGGGTTTGCGATGGCTCTGGCGCCGGTGGCGTTGAAACGCCCGCTGATCTGGACGGTGGTGGCGCTCATCTGGCTGCCGGCGCTGTCGGTCGTGCTCAGCCTGGCTTTCGGTGCCTGGGCCTGCCGGACCCACGAGGCCGCGCGGGAGACCTGCACAGTATTTGGCACCGAGATCGGCGACTGGGTGCATGTGTTCATCCTTCCGATCTGGCTGCTGCCGTTTACGGTGCCTCTCATGGTCGTCACCGTAGTGATCTGGCTGCTGCGGGGCCGCGCCCGCTGGCGCGTCGCTTCCGGTGCGGGTTCGTCGTGGCTGCGGGTGGACCGTCTGGCCTTGGCCACCCTGCTGTCCAGCCTGCCCATGCTGGTGGTATGGGCCGGCATGGGGGCAAGCCAGTCACTCCGCTGCCTGCCCAAGCAGCCGTGCCTGCTGGGGGGCTGGGACATTGCCGGGCTGTTCCAGTATGCGGCGGTGCTGGCGCTGCTGTCGCTGCCTGTCCTGGCCATCACCGCCCTGGCCTGGCTGGCCCTGGGTGCGGGATGGCTCCGGCGGCGATGGCGTTGAGCCCGGCCCCGACCACCTCCATCGCCCTGATCGCCATGGCCGGCTTCGCGTCCGGCGCCGGCATGCGCATCCTCGACCCGCTGCTGCCCCTCATCGGCACCGATTTCCTCGTGCCGACCTCCTCGGTCTCCATCCTCATCGCGGCCTTCATGATCACCTATGCCGGCGGCCAGATCGGCACCGGCCCCATGGGCGATCGCTTCGGCAAGCTGAAAGTCGCGTCACTGGCGCTGGTGCTGTTCGGCCTGTTCACCATCCTGGCCGAGTTCTCCGGCAGCCTGACCCAACTCGCCGTGCTGCGCGCCTGCGGCGGCCTCGTCGCCGGCGCCGTCATTCCGCTGCTGATGGCGCATATCGGTGACACAGTGCCGTATTCGGAGCGTCAGGCGGTGCTCGGCCAGTTCCTCATCGGCAACGTCCTGGCACAAATGCTGACGGGGCCGCTTTCCGGAATTCTGGGCGAGGTTTTCGGCTGGCGCGCCTCGTTCCTCGTCTTCGGCACGTTCACCGTCGCCATCGGGCTGCTGCTGGCGGCTCGGCTGGGGCCGGCGATGTGGCGGGCGGCGCCGACACCCACCGGGAGCAGCGGCTTTGCGATGTATCGGCGCCTGCTGCGCCAGCCGAATGCGCGGCTGTTGATGCTGGCGGCCTTCCTCGATGGGCTGCTGCTGTTCGGCGGCGCCTTCCCCTTCATCGCCTCCTTCCTGATCGAGGATTTCGCCCTGTCGCCCAGCCGCGCCGGGCTGATCGTGGCCAGCTTCGCGCTCGGCGCGCTTTTCTATACCCGGGTGGCCCGCCGCCTGGTGGTGCGGGCGGGGGAGAAGGGGCTGCTGTTGTGGGGCGGCATGGGGCTGGGGGTGTGCCTGCTGGCCGTCGCCGCCGCGCCGAACTGGCAGCTCGTGGCCGCCGCGCAGGTGACCGCGGGCTTCCTGTTCTACAGCTTCCACGGTGTGTTGCAGGCCCGCGCCACCGAGGCCTTGCCCGAGGCCCGGGCCACCGCGGTCTCCGCCTTTGCCATGAGCCTGTTTATCGGCCAGACCACCGGTGCGCTGCTCTTCGCCGCCGTGATGGCCAGCGCCGGCTACCGGCCCGCCTTTGCACTGGCGGGGGTGGGGATGCTGGGCACGGCCTGGTGGTGCCGGGCGCGCATGGCGGTGCGGTGAGGGGGGCAAAGCCCTCCCTTGGCCTGTGCAGCCGCCACCCGCGCGCCTATCTCACCAACCAATGACCAAGCCAGACCTCACCGCCGAACGCTCCAACTGGGAGACGCTGAAAAACCTCGCCCCCTACCTCTGGCCCGTCGGCGAGCCCGGCTTGCGCGCTCGTGTCGTCATCTCCCTCGCACTGCTGCTGCTGGCCAAGGGCGCCAACGTGCTGGTGCCCATCGCCTATGCCCGCGCGGTGGACGCGCTGGCGCCGCATACCGGGTCTGCCAGCGTCGTCGTGGTGCCTATCGCGCTGGTGGTGGCCTACGGCCTGATCCGCGCCATGAGCAGCGCCTTCGCCGAGCTGCGCGATGCCGTCTTCACCAAGGTGCAGGCCCGCGCCACCCGGCAGATCGCGCTGCAGGTCTTCCGGCACCTGCACGCGCTTAGCTTGCGCTACCACCTGGACCGGCAGACCGGCGGGCTGACCCGGCTCATCGAGCGGGGCGTGCGCGGCATCACCTTCGTGCTCGACTTCATGCTGTTCAACATCATCCCGACCCTGCTCGAGATCGTGCTGGTGGCCGGCATCCT
>CAXTJY010000154.1:0-8132 GCA_964244395.1 uncultured Rhodovarius sp. | reverse complement strand
GCGGAGCGGGGCTGACGCCATCTGCCGTCGGATTTCGCGGGGATGGACGCACCGTAAGAAATTGGCGCGTTGACGCTTCCGCGCCTGCGGCTCATTTCGGAAGTGGGAACGATCGCGGTGCGGTCGCGCAGCTTCCACAGGGATTTCGGCCATGCAGGGCAACGACGCGCGCATCATCGGGCTGATCGGCACGGGGCATTTCCTCAGCCATTTCTACATGCTGTGCCTGGCGCCGCTGTTCATCACCTGGCGGGCGGAATTCGACGTCTCCTACGCCATGCTGGGCCTGGCCCTGGCTCTGATGTCCGGCACCACCGCGGTGTTGCAGACGCCGGTGGGCTTCTGGGTCGACAAGTATGGCGCGCGGCCCTTCCTGGTCGGCGGCACCTTGCTGATGGCGCTGGCGGTCTCGGCGATGAGCCTGGCGACGGATTACTGGATGATCCTGGCGCTGGCGGTGTGCTCCGGCATCGGTAACAGCGTGATTCATCCGGCGGACTACGCCATCCTGGCCGGGTCGATCCGCAAGGATTTCATGGGCCGCGCCTTCGCGCTGCACACCTTCACCGGCAATCTGGGCTTCGCGCTGGCGCCGCCGACCATCGCGCTGCTGCTGCCGCTGATCGGCTGGCGCGGCGCGCTGCTGGTGGTCGGGCTGGCCGGCATTCCGGTGGTTCTGGCCATCCTTTTGCAGAGCCGGGTGCTGCACGACCAGGCCAAGCCGCGCAGTACCGAGAAACGGATGGGCGGGCGGGAGTTGCTGCTGAGCAAGCCGATCCTGCTGTTCTTCGCCTTCTTCCTGCTGAGCGCCATGGCCGGCTCCGGCATGCAGGCCTTCGTCATCACCGTGCTGGGGCAACTGTGGGGCACGCCGGTGGAAATCGCCTCCTTCGTGCTGACCGGCTACATGGTCGGCGCCACCTCTGGCACGCTGGTCGGCGGCTATGTGGCGGACAAGACCAAGCGCAACCTGTTCACCTTCGTGCTGGTCCTCACCCTGTGCTCGATGGGCTGCATTCTGGCGCTGGGGTTGCTGCCGATGCCGGGCTGGGTGCTGCCGGTGGTCGGGCTGGTCGCCGGGCTGTGCATGGGCAGCAGCCGCACGCCGCGCGACGTCATGTTGAAGGATGCCTCGCCGCCGGGTGAGATCGGCAAGGTGTTCGGCTTCGTCAGCGCCGGGCTGCCGCTGGGCGGCGCCATCGTGCCGGTGCCGATGGGGCTGCTGATCGATTTCGGCATGCCATGGCTGGTGCTGCCGGTGGTGGCGGGGCTGCTCGGCCTGTCGCTGCTCTGCGCCGGCGGGGCGCGGGAGAGCGCGCATGCCGCGCGCGCCCAGGCAGTGCCGGCCGAGTAAATGGTCTCGGCACGGCGGCTGCACCGCTGGGTCGGGCTGCTGCTGGGTGGCTGGTTCGTGGTGCTCGGGCTGAGCGGCGCGGTGCTGGTGTACTGGCACGCGCTGGAGGCGGTGCAGCTGCCGCGGCCCATCCCGGCGGAGAGGCTGCCTTTGCAGCAGCTCCTCGACGCAGCGACACGGCACATGCGCGACATGCCCTGGCGGCTTTTCCCGCCGGACGAACATCGCGACCACGCGTTGGCGGTATTCTGGACCGATGACGGGCGGCAGACCCTGCATCTCGACCCCGCCACCGGGGCGGTGCAGGCGGTGCTGCCCTGGCGCGGCGCCGCAGTGCATTGGCTGTATGACCTGCACGCCAATGCGCTGGCCGGTGCCACGGGCAAGTTGCTGGTGGGGCTGACGGCGATCCCGCTGCTGCTGGGCCTGGGCCTGGGGCTTCGGCTTTGGCTCAAACGGGGCGGGGTGCCGCTGCGGGAGAGCGTGTTGCCCGGCGCCGGGCTGCGGGGTCGTCGGCTGCTGTCGAGCTGGCATCGGTCGCTGGGCATCTGGGCGGTGCTGCCGCTGCTGCTGGCCGCGGGCAGCGGCTTGCCGGTGAGCTTTCCGGACACGACGCGACTTTTGCTGCAGCCTGTGCTCGGGGCCTCGCCCGGCTTTCGCCTGCCGCCTGCCAAAGGGGGTGGCCCGGTCGATCTGGACGGGGCGGTGGCGGTGGCATTGGCCGCCCTGCCGGGCTGGCGCCTGGGCTGGGCCGAGCCGCCAGGGGAAACGGGCGAGCCCGAATGGCTGATCGTGCTGCTGCGCCACGCCACCGACTGGCCCTCCGGCCGCGCCGCGGCCTGGGTGAACGCTGCGACAGGAAGGCTGGAGGAGGTGCGCCTGCCCGACGGTGTGGACCACGCCCGGGCCTGGTTCCGCGCGCTGCACGAGGGACGCGTCTTCGGCACGTTGCATCGCTGGTCGGTGATCGCGGCGGGGCTGGCAATGATGGCGCTGCCCGTGCTGGGCATGCTGCTGTGGCGCCGGTCACGCCGGCCGGTGCCGGCATGATGGCCCGGTTGGGCGGCGTGGTCCCTCGGCCTGGCGACGGGCGGGCGAGTGTGGCGTGGGGCCGGCCGTGTGGCTGGCGATGCCGGCATCGCGCCGAGTCGCCGGTTCGGTGCCGGCTTCAGCGCGACCGGCGAGGCGGCGCCTCGCTCCCCGAGCTGCCGGCGGCGGACCCTCTCGCCGCATGATTCCGCTCAGCGCCGTGCTGCCCTTCATCGATGCCGTGGGCATGGTCGCCTTCGCTGTTTCCGGCGCGTTGGCAGGCGCCCGCAAGCGGATGGATGTGGTCGGGCTGATCCTGCTGGCTGCCGTCACCGGCCTGGGCGGCGGCACGGTGCGGGACGTGCTGCTGGGCCGGCTGCCGCTGTTCTGGCTGCGCGCGCCGGAGTTGCTGGCGACCACCACCGCCGTCGCCATCTTCGTCTTCTTCGCCGCGCCCTGGGTGGAGCTGAAGCAGCGCGCCCTGCTGTGGGCCGATGCGCTGGGCATGGCGCTGTATGCCGTGCTGGGCGCCGAGATCGCGCTGCTGGCCGGTGCCGATGCCTGGGCGGCGATGCTGCTGGGCATGGTGACGGCGACCTTCGGCGGCATCGTGCGCGACGTGATCTGCGCCGAGGTGCCGCTGATCCTGCAGCGGGAGATCTACGCGCTGGCGGCCCTGGCCGGCGCTGGCCTGTTCGTGCTGCTGCGGCTGGAGGGCGTGTGGCGGGAGACGGCCTTTCTGTCGGCGATGTCGCTGGCCTTCGGCATCCGGGGGCTGGCGCTGTGGTTTGGCTGGTCGCTGCCGGCGTATCGCGGGCGGGAGTAGGCCGGCGCCCGACGGTTTGGGGTGGAGGACGGGCCTCCGGGCCCATCGACATTCCGGTGGTGGACGCTTCGGTCCTAATCCCGTCGCCGGCGGCCGAGGCGCTGGGCCGCCGCCCAACGGCGGGACCAGGCGCCGCCGCCACGCAGGCTGGCCATCGCCCGATGCAGCGCCGCGCGGGTCGCAACCCAGGCCGGAATTCCCTCCAGCACCTGATGGCCGCGGGCCAGCAGGCCGATCAGGTAGCCATAGGCCGACGCGAACCAGCGCACCTGCAACATCTTCGGCCGGGCGATGGCGAAAATGCGGGTGGAGAAGGCGGCGCCCACCACCTTGCTGCCGACGATGAGCAGCACCGCGGAGACGTAGTGGTGATGCGCCAGCAGCCAGAACTCGCCCAGCTTCAGCATCGGGATGATGGGAACGAAAGGCAGCGCGAACAGGGCGATGACCCAGCCGGGTGAAAGCCCTTCGATCACCCGCTCCAGCCAGGCGAAGGGCGCCAGTCGGCCGAGCTGGGTGCCGATCCAGGTCAGCCAGCGCCATACCGTGGCCTCCACCAGCACCACGAGGATGGCCAGGGCGACGATGAAGGGGGTGGCGAGCCGCCTCATGCCGCCAGCCCGGCGGCAAGGTTGACCGCCGCCGCGACCACCGCGGCATTGAAGATGAAGGCGAGAATGGCGTGAAATAGCACGATCCGCCGCATGGCGGAGGAACTGGTGGTAACGTCCGACACCTGTGCGGTCATGCCGACGGTGAAGGAGACGTACAGCGCCTCCAGGAAGTCAGGCTCGTCCTTCCCCGGAAAATCCAGGCCGCCGCGCAGGGCGTTCTCATGCGCGTAGCGATGCGCGAAGAGGACGTGGATGAAGGTCCAGGAGAGGATGATGGTGATGCCGGCCAGCGGGGCAGACCAGGGAGACGCTCGGGCGCCGCTGAGTTCCACCACCACGGCGGACAGGGCCATGAGGCTGGCGAGGACGGCGCCGACGGTGACGGTGTGCACACCCTCGTCGATTTCCTCGGCGCGCTGGCGCAGCGCCTCGCGCGACATGCGGCAGGCGGTGTTCAGGGCCAGGACGAGATAGACCAGGATGCCGGCATCCCAGCCGATCAGCACGGCGCTGGTCGGGCTGAACCATGGCGAGGCCAAAAGCCCGGCGACAGCCATGGTGGCGAGCCCGGCCAGCAATGATGGATGCTTGCGAAGGTCGTTCAATTCCATGGCAGGAAATCTTTCCGCCTGACGGCGGCGCGACAATCGCCTTGCAATTGCGCGGTGGTGGAGCCAAACGGAATCGAACCGTCGACCTCTTGAATGCCATTCAAGCGCTCTACCAACTGAGCTATGGCCCCCCAGCCCCTTGCGGGAGACGGGCTAATAGACCTGCGAAGGGATGCCGGCAACCCCTTCCCCGGGCCGGAAGCGGCCGTTAGCTTGCACCGGTGAACAGCTTGGGGAAGCCTGCCATGGGCAAGGTCTATGCGGATGCCACGGCGGCCCTGGCGGGGGTGCTGCGGGACGGGATGGTGGTGCATTCCGGTGGGTTTGGGTTGTGCGGCATTCCGGCGCTGCTGATCGATGCCATTCAGGAATCCGGCGTCACCGGGCTGACCGTGGTGTCCAACAATGCCGGCATCGACGATGTCGGCCTGGGCAAGCTTCTCCGCACCCGGCAGATCAAGAAAATGATCGCCAGCTATGTCGGTGAGAATGCCGAATTCGCCCGGCAGTTCCTGGCCGGGGAGCTGGAGATCGAGTTCAACCCGCAAGGCACGCTGGCCGAGCGCATCCGCGCCGGCGGCGCTGGCATACCGGCCTTCTTCACCAAGACCGGCGTCGGCACCAAGGTGGCCGAGGGCAAGCCGACGCAGGAATTCGACGGGGAGACCTATGTGATGGAGCGCGGCATCGTGGCCGACCTGGCGGTGATCCATGCCTGGAAGGGCGATACGGAGGGCAACCTCGTCTACCGCCGCACGGCGCGGAACTTCAACCCGATGATGGCCACGGCGGCGAAGATGACCGTGGCGCAGATCGAACATCTGGTGCAGCCCGGCGAGATCGACCCCGACCACGTCATCACCCCGGGCGTCTTCGTGAAGCGGATGATCGTCTGCCCCGAAGGCTACGAGAAGCGCATCGAGCAGCGCACCATCACCAAGCGCGCGGCATAGGGGGAACGGACATGGCCTGGGACCGCAATCAGATGGCTGCGCGCGCGGCGCGCGAGCTGGATGACGGCTTCTATGTGAACCTCGGCATCGGCATCCCGACGCTGGTGGCGAACCACATACCGTCAGGCGTGTCGGTGCAGCTGCAGAGCGAGAACGGCATGCTGGGCATCGGCCCCTTCCCCTTCGAGGGCGAAGAGGATGCCGACATCATCAACGCCGGCAAGCAGACGGTGACGATGCTGCCGACCACCAGCATTTTCAGCAGCGCCGACAGCTTCGCCATGATCCGCGGCGGGCATATCGACCTGTCCATCCTGGGTGCTTTGCAGGTGGCCGAGAACGGCGATCTGGCGAACTGGATGATCCCCGGCAAGATGGTGAAGGGCATGGGCGGCGCCATGGACCTGGTGGCCGGCGTCAAGCGGGTGGTGGTGCTGATGGAGCACACCGCCGGCGGCAAGCCCAAGCTTCTCAAGGCTTGCAACCTGCCGCTGACGGGTGCGCGGGTCGTTGACATGGTCATCACCGAGCTGGGCGTATTCAGCATCGACCGTCGCGGCAACGCCGGCATGAAGCTGGTGGAACTGGCGCCGGAGGTGACGTTGGAGGAGGTCCGCGCCAAGACCGAGGCCGACTTCACCCTCGCGAATTAGGCTTTCGCAACAGCTGCTGCAGCAGCCCGTCCATCTGGTCGAGGCTGCGGTACTTGATGGTGATCTGGCCAGATGTCCCGTTGTGGCGGGCGATGACTTCCAGGCCCAGATGGTCCGCCAGTTCCCGCTCCATCGCCCTGGTATCCGGGTCCGACATAGGCGCGGCGGCGGGGCGGGCGGTGGCAAGCGATTCCGCCTGACGAACGCTGAGGCCGCGATCCACCACCTGCAGCGCGGCGGCAATCGGGTCCGGCGCGTTGGCCACCGCCCGGGCATGGCCGGCGGTGATGGCGCCGTCACGCAGCAGTTCACGCACCCGCTCCGGCAGCGCGAGCAGCCGCAGGGTGTTGGCGACATGGGAACGGGATTTGCCCACAGCCTCGCTGAGGGCGAGCTGGGTGAGACCGAACTGTTCCATCAGCCGGTTGTAGCCTTCCGCCTCCTCCAGCGGGTTAAGGTCCTCGCGTTGCAGGTTCTCGACCAGGCCGGCGGCCATCGCCTCGCCATCGTCGAAATCGCGGACCAGGACAGGCACCTCGTGCAGCTGCGCGAGTTGGGCGGCTCGCCAGCGTCGCTCGCCGCCGATGATCTCGAACTCGCCGCCGGCGGGGCGAACCAAAATGGGCTGTAGCACGCCGTGGCGACGGATCGAGGTGGCCAGCTCCTCCAACGCCCCGCCATCCATCGGGCCGCGCGCCTGGAAGGGCCCGGGGCGAAGCGAGGCCGTGGGCAGGGTGCGCGAGGCATCGGTCGGGCCGGACGAAGCCTCGCCCAGCAGCGCGGAAAGGCCCTTGCCCAGGCGCGGCGGCTTGCTCATGGCATCATTCCATTGCGTCGCAGCAGCTCCGCCGCCAGTGCCAGATAGGCCTGGGCGCCGGGTGAGCGGACATCGTAGAGGGTCACCGGCATCCCGTGCGAAGGCGCTTCGGACACGCGGACGTTGCGAGGGATGGCGGTGTCGAAGACCTTGGCGCCGAAATGCTGCCGCACGTCGGCAGCCACGGCTTCCGACAGGTTGTTCCGGCGGTCGAACATGGTCAGGACGATGCCTTCCAGGGACAGGCTGGGGTTCAGGTTGCGGCGCACGCGCTCGATGGTCTGGGTGATTTGCGAGACGCCTTCGAGGGCGTAGAATTCGGTCTGCAACGGCACCAGCACGCTGCGCGCGGCCACCAGGGCGTTGAGGGTGAGCAGGCCGAGCGACGGCGGGCAGTCGAGGATGACGAAGGCACCGGGGGCGCCGGAGAGGGCCGACCTCAGCCGGTGCTCGCGCTGGTCGAGATCCACCAGCTCCAGCTCGCCGCCTGCCAGGTTCGGATCCGCGGGTACGATCGACAGGTTTGCGATGCGGGTGGGCTGGACGACGCATTCCAGCGCCTTGCCCTCCACCAGCATGGCGTAGGCGCCGGTGCGCCGCGCGGCGCGATCCACGCCCAGGCCGGTGGAGGCATTTCCTTGCGGGTCGAGGTCGATGAGCAGCACCGGGAAGCGAGCCGCCAGGGCGGCTGCCAGGTTGACCGCAGTGGTGGTCTTGCCCACGCCCCCCTTCTGGTTTGCGACGGCGATGATGCGAGGGGCGGGGTCAGGCAGGTCGGATGTTCCGGATGCGGAAGATGGTGGCTTCGGGGTCGGTGCGGCTGGGGAAGCGTTCGGTGGCCATGTGCCAGCGTGCCGCGGCGGCGGTCAACTCGGCGTCGGCATTTCGGCCTTTGGGAAAGACGGCGACGCCGTCTGGGGCAAGATATCCGTGGGCATGGCGGAGCAACTCGCCCAGGGGGGCGAGCGCGCGGGCGGTGAGGGCGGAGAGCGGCGGCAGGGTGGCTTGCTCGATTCGGGTAGCGTGGACGATGACGTTGTTGAGCCGGAGGGTGCGGACGGCTTCACGGAGAAAGGCGGATTTCCGTTGGTCGGATTCCACGAGATGCACGGGCCGGGCTTGGGTGGCGGCCAGGACCAGGCCGGGAAAGCCGGCGCCCGTTCCCAAATCCGCCATTGGGCCATCGCCTTCGGGCAGCAGCGGTGCCAGTTGAAGCGAATCCTCCACGTGTCGCGCCCACCACTCTTCACGGCTTCCCGGACCTACGAGGTTGAT
>CAXTJY010000153.1:0-8133 GCA_964244395.1 uncultured Rhodovarius sp. | reverse complement strand
GAGGAGTGCGTCGAAGCCACCCGCCTGCGCCCGGCCGCATGGATGCTGGAACACGGCTTCACCGGGCCGGAATGGGTGTTCATTCACTCCACGCATCTGGACGATGCGGAGGTGGCCGCGCTGGCCGCCAGCGGTGCCGTGGCCGGCCTGTGCCCGCACACCGAGGCCTCGCTGGGCGATGGCACCTTTCGCCTGCCAGACTGGCAGGGGTGCTTAGGCATCGGCAGCGACAGCCAGGTCTGCCTCGACCCGGCGCTGGAGTTGCGACAGCTTGAAACCAGCCAACGGCTGAAGCTGGAGGCCCGGGCCGTCGCCACTTCGGACGCCTCGCCCCACCCGGCTCGGAACCTGTTCGACCGGGCGCTGGCCGGCGGTGCGCGGGCTTCCGGCGCGCCGATCGGCGGCCTGGCGCCGGGGCTACGCTGCGACTTCGTCGAGATCGACAGCAGCCATCCTGATGTGTTGGGGCTGGACGGCGATGCGGCGCTGGATGCGTGGATGTTCGGCCCGGGGCGGGGCGTGGTGAAAAGCGTCGCCGTCGCGGGGCGGGTGGTCGTGGAAGCGGGCCAGCACATCCGTGCCCGCCCCATTCGCGAAGGCTATATCGCCGCCATGAAGGAGATCTGGGCATGAGCGTTGCCATCGTTACCGGCGCCAGCAGCGGCATAGGCCGTGCCACCGCGCTGCTGCTTGCCGCCCACGGCCTCGACGTCGCCTTCAATCATTTGGCCGACCACGCCCGCGCGGCCGAGACCGCAGCCGGTATCGAGGCGCAGGGTCGCCGCGCCTTCCACGCCGAGGCCGACATGGCCGACCCCGCCGCCATCCGCGCCTTTGCCGCCGATGCGCAGGCCGCGCTCGGGCCGGCCGACGTGCTGGTGAACAACGCCGGCATCAACATCCGTGGCCCCTTCGAGACCTACGCCGAAGCGGATTTCGATCAGGTCATGGCCGTACATGTGAAGGGCATGTTCTTGATGGCCCAGGCGGTCTATCCCGGCATGCTGGAACGCGGCGCGGGGCGGATCATCAACATTGCCTCGCAACTCGCCTTCAAGGGGCAGGAGGAGCTGGTGCCGTACTGCATGGCCAAGGCGGCCATCGTGGGCTTCACCCGTGCTTTGGCGCGCGAGGCGGCGCCGCGCGGCGTGCTGGTCAATGCCGTCGCACCCGGCCCCATCACGACCGACCTGACCGCGGCCCGCGGGCCCGAATGGAGCACCGCCATGGCGGCCGCGTTGCCCGTGCGCCGCATGGGCACGCCGGAGGACATCGCGGCCACCATCCTGCTTCTCGCCGGGCCCGGCGGCGCGTTTTACGCCGGCGCCTGCCTATCGCCCAATGGCGGTGACCTGATGCACTGATCCGCGCGATGGGACCTCCCTCGTCGCGGCACCAGTGAGATAGCGTCGCCATCGTCGCGCAATTGTCGCGCATTGCTGGAAGGCCGATCCTTTGATCACCACCGATTTCGCCGCCCCCATCGCCCGCATTACGGTCGCCAACGACCGGAAGCTGAACACCCTGGGCAGTCCCTGCTGGTCGCCCTGGCCGAGGCCTTCGCTGCGGTGCCGGACACCGCGCGCGCAGTGATCCTTACGGGCGAGGGCCATCGCGCCTTCATCGGCGGCGCCGATATCACCGAAATGGCGAAGGTCGAGACGCCCGCCCAGGGGCAGGCGTTCATCGAGCGCGTGCACGCTGCCTGCGCCGCCATCCGCGCCTGCCCTGTGCCGGTGATCGCCCGCATCAACGGCTGGTGCCTGGGTGCCGGGCTGGAGATCGCTGCGGCCTGCGACCTGCGCATCGCGCTGGCCACGGCGCAGTTCGGCATGCCCGAAGTCCGCGTCGGCATTCCCTCAGTGGTCGAGGCGGCGCTGCTGCCCGGGCTGATCGGCTGGGGCCGCACGCGGCGCTTGCTCCTGCTGGGCGAGACCATCGGCGCGGCGGAGATGGAGCGGTGGGGCTTCCTGGAGCGCGTGGCCGGCGATCTCGACGCTGCCTGCGCCGAATGGTGCGACCTCATCGCCCATGCCGGCCCGGAGGCCATCCGCAACCAGAAGGCATTGATACGCGCCTGGGAGGATTTGCCGCTGTCCCAGGCCATCGAGGTCGGCATCCCGGCCTTCGCCGCGAGCTGGCAGACGGATGAGCCGCGCGCGATGATGGCCGCCTTCGTCAACCGCAAGCGCTGAGGCTTCGGCCGCGGCCCAAGCACCCCCGGGCACGGCCGGCCATGATCGCGGCATGAAAACCGCACCCTTCGACGGTTGGCGCATGGTCGCCGTCGCCTTCACCGTGGCCACCTTCGGCTGGGGCTTGGGGTTCTACGGGCCGCCGGTCTATCTCGAAGCGGTGGTGTCGGCCCGCGGCTGGCCGGTGGCGACGGTGTCGGGCGCCGTGACCGTGCACTTCCTGGCGGGGGTGGCCGTGGTGGCCAACCTGCCGGCGCTGCACCGGCGTTTCGGCGTGCCGGCGGTCACCTTCGGCGGCGCCGTGCTGCTAGCGGTGGGCGTGCTGGGCTGGGCAATGGCCATGGCGCCCTGGCAGCTCTACGTCGCCACGCTGCTGTCCGGCGCTGGCTGGGTGACGATGGGGGCTGCGGCGGTCAATGCCATCGTTGCGCCTTGGTTCAACACGAAACGGCCGGCGGCGCTGGCCAGCGCCTATAACGGCGCCAGCCTGGGCGGCGTGGTGTTCTCGCCGCTTTGGGTCGCGCTGATCGAGGCCATGGGCTTTCCCGCGGCGGCGCTGCTGCTGGGCGTGGTGATGCTGCTGGTGATGGGCTGGCTTGCCTGGGCCTGGCTGGGCCGCACCCCGGCCGGCAGCGGGCAACTGCCTGACGGCGGCGCGGTGCCCCGCGCGGCCCTGGTCAACGACGCCTCACCATTTCCCGACAGCCCCTGGCGCGACGAGGCCTTCCTCACCCTCGTCGCCGGCTTCTCATTCGCGCTTTTTGCGCAGATCGGCTTGATCGCGCACATGGTGTCGCTGCTGGTGCCGGCGCTGGGCATCCATGGGGCGGGGCTGGCGGCGGGGCTGTCGACGGCAGCCGCCATACTGGGTCGCACCCTGGTGGGCTGGTGCATGCCGGCGGGTGCGGACCGGCGGGTGGTTGCCTGCCTCAGCCTGGCGGTGCAGGCGCTGGGCTGCGCCTGCCTGGCGCTGGCCGGTGGCGCCGCGTGGCTGTTGCTGCTGGGCGTGGTGCTGATCGGCCTGGGGATTGGCAATGCCACCTCGCTGCCGCCGCTGATTGCGCAGACGGAGTTCAGCCCGGCGCAATCCGGGCGGGTGGTCGCGCTTTCGGTTGCGACGGCGCAATTCGCCTACGCCTTCGCCCCCGGCATCTTCGGCGTGCTGCGCGCCGCGGCGCCGGATGTCGCGGTGTTTGGCCTGGCCATGGCGGTTCAGGTAGGCGCGGTGCTGGCCTATCTGGTGGGCCGGGGCGCCTGGCGGCGGCGGTAACGCGTCTGCCAGCCGGCAAAAGCGCCACGCCGGCCAGCTCCACTGCGGCGCTGAGCAGCTGCGGCCAAGCGCCGACGCCAACCCGCAGCAAAGCGCCGATGCGAACCCGCGGCAAGGCGCCGACGCAACCCGCGGCCAGGCGGCGACGCTAGCCGGGCCACGTCCCCCCTGCTATCGCCCCGACCATGCGCGCCCTCCGCCTGTTCACCGAACGCGATCTTCGGCTCACCGAAATCGATCCGCCGCCGCCCCCGGCCGCTGGCGAGGTGCGGCTGCGGATGCGCGCCATCGCGTTGAATCACATCGACCTGTGGGGCTTCCGCGGCATGGCGTTCGCCAAGCGCACCTTGCCCATCACCGCGGGTGTCGAGGCGGTGGGCGAGGTGCTGGTATGCGGCGCGGGCGTTTCGCTGCCCGCCGGCGCGTTGATGGTGCCCTACGGCGCCATCACCTGCGGCATCTGCCCGGCCTGCCGCGCCGGCCGTGACAATCTGTGCGAGAACATCCAGGGCCTGCGCGGCTTCCACCTCGATGGCTTCGCGCAGGAGATCACTAATGTCCCGGCGCGGTTGTGCGTGCCGGTGCCCGCAGGCGTGCCGGCCGAGCATGCCGCCACCGCCGCCGTCACCTACGCCACCGTGCAGCACATGCTGTTCGACAATGCCGGGCTGCAGCCGGGCGAGACGGTCATCGTCCACGCCGTGGGCTCGGGCATCGGCACCATCGCGGTGCGCATGGCGAAGGCGCTGGGCTGCACCGTGATCGGCACCGTCGGCAGCGAAGCCAAGCGCGCGGCGGCCGAGGCGCTGGGGGTGGACCATGTGGTCAACTACAGCACCGAGCGGTTTGAAAGCGTGGCGCGCAAGCTGACCGCCAAGCGCGGCGTCGATGTCGTGTTCGAGCATGTGGGCGCCGCCACGTGGGCAGCGTCACTGCTGTCGCTGCGGATGGGTGGGCGCCTCGTCACCTGCGGCTCCACCTCTGGCGTCTCGGCCGAGACCAACCTGATGATGATCTTCCAGCGTCAGCTGCGCATCCAGGGCAGCTTTGGCTCGCCGATCCGCTGCGTGACGGAAGGGTTGGCAAAGATGGCTGGCGGCATCGAACCCGTCATCGACAGCGTGCTGCCGATGGAGCGCTTCGCCGAAGGGCTGGCGAAGCTGGAACAGCGACAAGTGTTCGGCAAGGTGGTCGTCACGCTGTGAGGGTGGGGGATGCGAGAGGGCGCGCGGAGGCCGGCATTCCGTGAGATCGGCGACGCTCGCCGCGCGATCGCGTGGCGCCGGCGAATGGGCGCTGGCGATGCTGGTGCGGCTGCTGTTCGCCGCCATGCGGCTGCTGGGGCCGAGCCTGGCACCCGCCATCGGCGGTGCCGTGGCCCGCACGCTCGGCCCTTTCACCCCTACGCAGCGAATCGTCACGAGCAATCTTCGCCTGGCCTTCCCCGAGCACGACGCCGGCTGGCACCGCGCCACCGCCCGCGCCGCCTGGGACAATCTGGGCCGCACTGCCTGCGAGTATGTCCATCTCGCGCATCTCTACGCCCACTGCACCGAGGCTGACCCGGACTCCCTGGCCCGCTTCGAGTCCCTGCGTGTGAGCGGCCGGCCGGTGCTGGTCTTCGCCGCGCATCTGGCGAATTGGGAACTGCCGGCGGTGGCTGCGCACGCCCATGGTGAGCGGGCCGCCATCCTGTATCGCACGCCCAACAACCGGTTCATCGCCGCCGACATCACGTCGATGCGCGAGCCGATCATGGGGCGGCTGATCCCCGCCGGCATGATGGCGCCGATCCGCATGGCGGAGGCACTGGATGGCGGGCTCAACCTTGGAATGCTGATCGACCAGCGGTTTGGCCGCGGGCCGCTTGTGCCGTTCTTCGGCCGCCCGGTGGCGGCCAATCCCTTCGCAGCGCGATTGGCGCGACGGTTCGACGTGCCGGTCTATGGCATGCGGGCCATCCGGCTGCCGGGCGGGCGCTTCCGCTTGATGCTGGAAGGGCCTTTAGACCTGCCACGCGATGCGGCCGGGAAAATCGCCATCGAGCCGGCTACGGCCTACCTGAACCAGGTCATCGAGGGCTGGGTGCGCGAGTATCCCGGCCAGTGGCTGTGGATGCACCGGCGGTGGCGATGAGTTTCGACTCCCGGTTCCTGGCACTGGCCATCGAACAAGCGCGCCGGGCGCTGAGGGAGCCAGGCTGCGAGCCGTTCGGCGCGGTGGTGGTGCGTGACGGGGTGGTGGTGGGGCAGGGGGTCAACCAGTCGCGCCGGCTGCACGATCCGACCAGCCATGGCGAGACGGAGGCGATTCGCGACGCCTGCCGGCGGCTGGAATGCACGGCGCTGACGGGTGCCGAGCTGTATTCCTCCTGCGAACCCTGTGCGTTGTGCGTGGCGACGATGCACATCGTGGGCATCTCGGCCGTGTATTTCGCCGGGTCGCTGGAGGGCTCGAATGCCATCCTGGAGGCGGTGCCGGAAAGCGTGCGGGTGCGGGGCCATGTGGGGGCGTTGCGCGCCGAGGCCGGGCGACCCATTGGCCAGGGCCGTATTTCAGCCGAGGCGCACCCTGACCAGGCGGCCGAGGTGGTGCTTCGCGCATGGGTGGCCCGCTACGGCGTGTAGAAATACCGGATGACGTGGAAGAAGATCGGCGCGGAGAACGCCACGGAATCCATTCGGTCCAGCACGCCGCCATGGCCCTGCACCATGCTGCCCCAGTCCTTCACGCCCATCGAGCGCTTCACCGCCGACAGCACGATGCCGCCGAAGAAGCCCATCAGCACGATGATCGCGGCCATCAGCCCCGCCACCCATGGGCTGAACGGGGTGATCCACCACAGCCCGGTGCCCAGCGCCATCGCCACCGCGCCGCCGCCCAACAGCCCCTCCCAGGTCTTGGACGGGCTGACGATGGGCGCGACCTTCCGCCGCCCATACAGCTTGCCCACCACATACTGTGCCACGTCGCTGAACTGGCTGACGGTGAGCAGGAAGAATAGCAGCAGGAAGCGCTCGCGGTAGTCCGGGATATCCAGCGTGAGAAGCGCGGGCGCGTGGCTGATGCAATACACGGTCAGCATCAGCCCCCACTGAGTGCGGGCGATGCGCAGCAGGAAGTCGTCGACGTCGCCCTTCACCACCGCCAGGCACGGCAGCAGCACGAAGCCGTAGACGGGGATGAGGATGGAGGCGAGGCCGTACCACTCCGTCCAGATCAGCCAGTATTGCAGCGGCAGGAAGACATAGAAGGCGGCGAGGAGCGGCCAATGGTCGGCCGGGCGGGTGGGGGTGAGGGAGAGGAACTCGCGCAGGGTGTAGAAGGAGATCAGGGTGAACAGGACCATGGTCGCGCCCGGCCCAATGAGCACGCTGATGCCGAAGATGCCGATCATCACCCACCAGGCGCGGATGCGGGCATTCAGGTTCTCGATGGTGGGAGACGGCGTGCGGCGGCCCAGCGCCCAACCGATCAGCGAGGCGACCAGCAACAGGCCGATGACGCCGGTGAACAGGATGGTCAACTTGCTCATTGCACCAGCTCCACCACGGCGTTGCGGGCGCGTTCGAGGAAGGCGGCGCGCTCCTCGCCGGGGATCAGGGCGATGGGGGTGCCAAAGCGGACGGCGCAGGCGATGGGGGCAGGGATGAAGGCGCCCTTGGGAAAGGCGCGCGAGGGATTTTCCAGATAGACCGGGATCAGTTCAGCCGACGGATAGGCCAAGGCCAGCCGGTGCAGACCGGCCTTGAACGGCCCCGGCAGGCGACCGCCGGCGCGGGTGCCTTCGGGGAAGATGATCAGGCTGCGGCCCTGGTCCAGCTTTTCGCGCAGCGGCGCCAGCGGGTCGGCGCCGCGGGCTTGCGAGCCGCGCTCCAGCAGCACGAGGTTCAGCGCGCGGCGGACCATGGCCTTGAGGCCATCGCCGCCCCAATAGTCGGCGGCCGCGACGGGGTGAGTGGTTCCGCGCAGCGCGAAGGGCAGGGCGGCCCAGATCAGCAGGGTGTCGAGGTGGCTGCCGTGATTGGCGAAGTAGATGCGCGGCGCGGCCGATGGCGCGCAGCCCACCCAGTTGGCGTGGCCGCCGACGAGGAAGCGCGTCAGGCCGATGAGGGCCATGGCGATCATGCGGAAGTCCCTGGCGGAGGGGCTTTGCCCCCTGGCGCGCCGGCCATGTCCTGGACCTTCGATCCATGCAGCAGGGCGGCGATGGCGCGGAGGCGGGTGGCGCAGGTCAGCAGCGACCCCATCATGATGACCCAGGCCGCCACCAGCAGCACGCGCGGCGGCCAAGGCAACGCCCATTCCAGCAGGCCCAGCACGCATGCCAGCGTCAGCACCGCCATGCGGTGCTGCTTCGCCATTGGCCCCCGAAAGTCCTGCGGCAGCCCCAGCGCGCCGCCGAAGACGCGGATATAGGCGGTGAGCGCGGCCGCCAGCGCACCAGCCCAGCCCAGCCAGGGCCGCCCGGCGGCGTAGCCCAGCGCCACCAGCAGCAGGCTGTCAGCCACCCGGTCCGGCACCTCATTGTACAACGCGCCGACCGGCGAAGAGCGGCCGCCCTCCACCGCCACCATCCCGTCCAGCAGGTTGCACAACAGCCGCAGCTGGATGCCAAGCGCCGCCAGCCAAAGCCAACCCGGGCCGGCCAGCAGCCCGACCGCCGCG